>JBEDBW010000024.1:0-7211 GCA_041177045.1 Actinomycetota bacterium
AACGCTTTGACCATTGCTGTCCTTAGCCAAGATATCGACAGGTCCAATAGGAGTCATATATTCTCTGCGGACCAGTTTGGCCCCCTCACCAATGATTTCTATTTGATCTGCCATCAACTCCTGAAGATGAGCTTCAACACCATCTTTGATAAGACCTGGGTCTTTACCTAATTCGTGGTTAATCTCATTATGAATTTCATAGATTTGAATCCACAGGATGTCCGCTGTCTTGGCTTGGCTTACTCGCCATATCTGCCTAACCCCTAGCCCGAGCTGTTCTTCATCTGGTTCATGAACCGAGTAATTACAAGGCGGGTTCATCCAGTTCAGAGGCTTATATGAGCCTGTTTCACTATGAATCAGGATGCTGCCATCCCCTTTGAGCATCAGTAGTCTTCTGGCTTTAGGAAGATGGGCTGTGAGCCTGCCTGCGTAGTCAACTGAGCAGTCAGCAATAACTAAACGCATGTTTACCTTTTAGGGAGTTTCTTTTCGATCTCTTCGAGACGTGTGACTAGATGAGCCAGAGACTGGTCTTGGTGATCTAGGTGTTTCTGAATCTTTACTGCCTCATCCAAAACAGCAGCAGCATCTTCGTAAGTCATCACAGCTCGCTTCTCAGCTGCCGCAGCTTGTATGTTTTGCCCAACAATGATGATCGGTAAAAGTACTAACTGTAGAAATGTCTGCGCGATCCAGCCTACGGTAAGTACTAAATCGCCCTTCATAATTACTGCAGGCAGGCTAATCAAAGAAAGTGCAAAGAATATGTAGGCGGCCCACATTGTTCCAACACTTCTGGTTATAGCTAAGCCCAGTTTTTGATTGAGCGTTCTTGGGCCAGTTTCAGACAGAATCTCTTTAGAGTTAGGAGCTTTGTGTTTCTTTCGATCAGCAATGTGTGGGTGAGGTTTGTAATCAAACTTTGCCTTTGGAGCATTTGCTGCCATTTAGGACTCGATTTCTAACTTCATTCCAACCGGTGCTGTGGTTACTGATCTGACCTGAACTTTTGTTACTGAGTGCCCAAGCTGTTCTTCGACCTTCTGCTTTAGAGCTGCAGGTTCGATTTCGACATAGTCAGTATTCAGGGAGAATTTTTGAGTTGTGGTTTGCGGAAGAATCTTCGGGTGATCAACTATATAAACAGCAACTACAAGAAGCACCGCGTAAAGTGTCTGAACTGGAAGGTCATAAGCAGGAAGACCCAGGGTTAGCCCCATAGCTAGCGCTACCAATAGATAAACAATCTCAGTCCAACCAAGTGTTGTTGATCTAAGGCGGAAGATTGAGATAACGCTGAATAGTGCAAAACCGACACCAATCGAGATTGTGAAAGTACCTAGCGCTCCACCCAATACAAAAAGAGTGATGTTGATTAGGCAAATAGCCACAAATACATCTCTGCGCTTGTGTCTTCTATAGAAGAACACGTACGACACTAGAAATACTAAAACTAAGTTAATGCTGAGAGTTGCCAGCAATAGAGGGTAGTCAATTGGAGTCATAATGCTAGATTAGCCCACATGGTTATAAACAAAGGCGCAAGAAGACTCATTGCAGGCTCTATCTCAGTGATGCTGGGCTCGGCACTGCTAGTCTCCCCTGCCCAAGCTGCGAGCACACTAAAGGCAACTGACTTTTATAACCCCCTAAAGATTTTGAGAGTGGACCTAAACCTTCCTCAGCTAACAGTGGATGCTCTCAACAACACAAGTACATACAAGACCTACCAGCCTGGTGCTGTAACAATGTCTGTCGACGGAAGAACTAGCGGACTACTGGATATGGAGATCCGACTAAAGGGTTCAACCTCAATTTCAAAGCTGCGCGATACCCCAAGCTTCAAGATCTTGTTCCCTAAAGGTCCTGCAGGAAATGGCTACCTAGGACAAAGAAGACTTACTCTGAACGCGATGACTCAGGACGGTAGCAAGGTTCACGAGTACGGGGCATACGCTCTGTTCAATGCAATGGGTCTGCCTGCACCAAAGACTGGTTGGGCGAGAGTTTACGTCAATGGCGTTGACCGTGGTCTTTACCTAAATGTTGAACAGCCTGATGAGAACTTTGCTGCTAAGAAGTTCAAGGACATTACCCAGCACATCTATGAAGGTGTTGCACTTAGAGACCTAAAAGTAGGCAATGCGGATGGCGATAATCTAACCGGAGCTTTCCCTGCAGACTACGGTTGGAAGGTTACCCCAAACAAGAATGATCTAACCAAGCTAATCTCTGTTGCCAACTATAAAGATCCTGCCAATTGGTACAAAGGATTGGAAAGCGTTTTAGATAGACCAGCTCTTATAAAGTTCATGGCAACAGAAGCTTTCCTAGGTCATTGGGATGGCTACACCGGCCCAATCATAAATAACTATTTCATCAGAAGTAGCACTAGAGGAAAATTCACATTTATCCCTTGGGGTGTGGACCAAACTTTTGGTGAGAACAGAAAGACCACCACAATTGGTGACTCTTTCATCACCCCACTGCTGTCAAAGACTTCAACTCACCCTTGGCAAACCAAAGCTACTGCCAGGGGCAGTTTGTATGTGAAGTGCATTTCATATATCCCTTGCAGAAATGCTTACCTCACCGAACTCAAGGCAGTCTCAGCAATGGCGACAAAGATGAAGCTAAGCACTCTCATGAAGTCAGCAGCGACTCTTATCAAGCCTGTGCTAACTGATCAATACAAGAGCAGACCAGATCTTTTGGCCAACATCGCTCCAGAGCAAAATCGCACATACTCATTCATCACAGCAAGACAAAAAGAAGTCACTGCTTTAATGACTAAGTACAAGATTAAATAACAAGCACTCCAGCTAAGTTCATAGTCAACGCAAGCATTCCAATTCCACCAATGCGGTAGACCCAACGTAACTTAGGTGCCAATATTGGACGTTCTTCACCATCTTTACCTTCACGACCAAACATTCCAAGAAGACCAATTAGGAATACTGGAATAGGTAGCAACATAAATAGGTACTGAGGGTACTCAGGGTTTCCTTCTAGCCAACCTGAAATAACCCCAGCGCTAAAGCTAGAAACAATAAGCGTTAGTGCAAGAGCAGGAACTCCCTGGGGAAGTATCTTCCATAGCAATGGAGAGTTAGGGAATCGATCAGAGAACCAACTCAGGATATTCGGCAAGATGAAGATAATGCTTCCCACCCATACCTGCCATACGTTTCCCATGAAGGCTGCTGTCACAAAGATGAAGATGAACAATCTCAAACCAGTTGAGATTACCTTCTGAAGTTGTGATGTGCCAGGAACTTCAGTTGGGTTAATGGTGTCTAGACGCTTTGAGAATCCTCGAGCGGCAAGTTCTTCAAGCAGAATACGAACACCAATTGCAATTGCTAGGAAGAGTGAGAACTCTGCTGCATGGTTAGCGACAACGAGAGTTCTTCCAGCTAGAGCAGGAAGAGTTGCCACCATTGCTGATACTGACCAACTAATAAAGAAGGTAAGAACAGCTAAGTCAGCTAAACGATCCCAGAAGTAAGCAAAGCTAGTTTCAACATGTTTTCTAATCGCTCTAAAGGCAACACCGATAAGTGCTGGTCCAAAACCAAGCAGAAGAACACCAAGCATTAGGCGAACATCAGATAGATCGCTAATTCCATACATGCTGATCATTCCAATTGAATAGATCACCGTTGCCAACATTCCAGCAAATGCGTCAAACATACCTAGAACAGCAATAGCGAGGAATAGTTCCCATGTTGGCGGTCTAAGTTCAATGGATGGTTGCATCAAGGCAGTAATAGCTAAAGCAACACCAGCAATAGGTGCGGCTAACCACATTGATCCAAAGATTGAACGAAGGTAAGCACCATCGTTAACAATCTTTGAAATTACAGGTGAGAACTTCGCTAGAGCAACTGTGAGGTTATGAGTGAACGAGTCAAGGAACGTCAAAGCTTTGAGTCTGAAGATTGGAATTCGATCTCCCCAACTGACTCTGGCAGTTGTGAAGCTTTCTACCTCTGCATCAAGTGTTGTAATTTCACCTTCACTTGAATCAGTGTTCTGGCTGCTTGAACCAGAGCCTGAACTAGATCCGCCTCGAGCACCGCCGGCAGCAGCGACAGCACCTGCTACCGCACCAGCAACTACCACTGCAGTTCCTACAGCTTCGGCAACAGCCTTTATACCTTCAGGGCTAGCAAGTGGATCGTATGGCTGGCTAGGAGCGTTCTCATCTGTTTGAGCTCCTGGAACAGTTGTTTCAGGGGTTGGTTCTACAGGGTCCACAGGTGCTTCAGGATCAACTACAGCTGGAGCTCCGTTAGGCCCTTCGATGCCTTGAAGGATTACATCAACTTGCTGAGGGCTAAGTTGTGTTTCTTCAGCGGTAACTGCAGTGCTGAATCTTCCGATGCCTTTACCAAACCCTGCAACCTTGGCCATTGACATGTTGGTTGCTACATCTTTACCAATAATGACCATACGCAGTTTGTATTGGCCAACTTTGGCAACTGCAAACTCAGCGGAACTAACGGTAGTTCCCTCGAAAGAAGCCCTACCTAGGTATTGCCAGAGAGAACCATCCTCAAAGAAGGCAACGACATCTGAAGCGCTCGCAATTTCTTGGCTAGCTCTAATTGTGAGTTTCACTGATGAACCAAGTTCAACCGATTGGTTAGAGGATAGTTGAACGACTTCACCAATAGTTGCATTAGCAAGATCGGTCTCAACATTTAGCGTAGGGGCACCAGGAATGGATGCGATTATGCCGGCATCTTTTAGAGCCTCCTTAGTAGCCGTGTCCAGTTCAGAGAAAATAGATTCAACAACTACCGGCTCTATGGTGTCAGGAATTTTTCCTGGTGTAACCGTGACATTTGTTGCCTTCGTGGACTGTTCCGCTAGTGCAGATGCAACATCGCCTACAGGGCCCTCATTGCCTTCACTATCTTCAGCTGATTTAGCAAGCAGTGTTAGACCAAAGGTTCCATCAGTACAGTTTTCCAAACTGACTTTGAAATACTTTCCACTTCCAACCACATATCCAACTTCACAATCCGTTGCAGTGCCAACAGAAGGTCTGAAGCTACTCTTTGAAATTCCAGTGACAAGCTCATTAAATCGAACATCGTAGACGTGCAAGTTAGATTGCAATGAACCCTCTTGAAGTTCAACAGTAGCTGTAGGGGCTTTTGTGTCTCTAATAATTGTTTTGCCAAATAGTCCAGAGTTCACACTCACAACTGGCCCTGTGTTACCAAGAGCATCAGCAACAGTATTTGAATTCAAAACAATTCCGAATACGCCTTCAGGACAACCAGTCAATGTAACGGTGTATCTAGATCCTTCACCAGTTACTGAACCAACCTGGCAGCCAACAGCACTTCCAGAAGCCAACCAGAAATCATCTGTAGTTAGACCTGTAACGCTCTCTTCAAACTGGACAGTGAAGCTCTTGCCGTCTTTGGTCAATGTTGTTTTGTCAAAACTAATTTTTACTTCAGGGGCAACCGCGTCAACTACAACTGGAACAGAACTGACATCAAAGACTGTTGCAACTAATGTTCCACTCAACTTCTCTGTTGGATCTTCTGTTGTGACATTGAAGAAGTAATCGTATGGAGCGTTGTTAGGTGTTGGCGAAGTGATTGTTGCTTTCAGTTCTTTGTCGGTAGTAGCCGAACCACTTAGCTCAATGTCATCAGCAGTGAATTCTCTACTTGACTTTAGAGTGACCTTGAACTCAATCACATTAGAAGTAGTCGGTGAATTGGTTAGCACAGCTAAGGTTTTAGTTCCTAGAACTGGGAAATAGCTAACAATAATTTTTCCTGCCGTAGACGCATCTTGGTATCTACTGATTGTGACCAAGTCACCCTCTGGAGTATTTGTTCCGGCGTGACCGCCGAAACCAGCTGACTCGTTACCTGAAGCCTTATACAAAAGTCCTCCGGTGCCGCCCAGGATTCCTCCACCGCCTCCGCCACCGCCACCGCCGTCAGAGTAAGGGTTGCCAGAAGTTGATAGTCCTGCCCCACCATTTGTACCTGCGGTATAGCTGTCTGCGGTTGATCCAGGAGTAGAACCGTTTACTGAGTTGGCACAACCTCCTCCAGCTCCAGCACCAGCTGCAACATATCTATCAGTTCCAATATCTAAAACAGTCGCGGCTCCTCCACCACCACCGCCTCCGGATGAACCTACTGATCCGGCATTCCCTCCTCGGCCTCCGGCATACTGCCCAGAAACCAAAGAGTCTCCTCCAAGACCACCGCCAGAGTTATTCGCTCCGCTTGCTCCATCTTTTCCTTTAGCACCTGGATAGAAAGTTACTGTCTCACCTGAAAGGTCTTCTGATTCAACGAATAGGTATCCTGCATCGCCACCAAAAGAACGAACACAACTTGGTCCATCTAAACCACCAGAACCACCAGCAGCTCCGAATACTTCAAACTGGAATAAGCCAAGGCCGTCAGGCACAGTTAGTGATTGCACTGCGTCTGCATAAGAGTAGGTTCTTTCGCAAATCTCGCCAGTGAGGGTGAAGCCTGGCAAGCAGTCATCGGCTGCTTGAGCACTTGGGCTGGCAGCAAGGCTAAAGCCGATTGCTAAAGACAACGCCATGGAAGAATTTACAAACTTACTGACTGTTTTGTTCATCGCTGAATCCGAATCCTCGACCTAGTTTTGCCCCCAGTCTATAAATACGATTCATCAAATAGCGAAGCAGTATTCGCTAAAGCGAATCTAAGTTTTTGATTAGCGGTGTTTCGATTTACTTGACCGAGAGCTGTGAGCAGGTCTGATCAATGACGGTCTTGATCTCTGTAATGGCTTCGCCATACTTAGCCAGTTTGGCTGAGTTATCTGGCTCGGTAATTGTCAAGGACAGGTAGTCGGTTGAAAGATCAGAGAAATCTACGAAGAAGCTCTTCAAGTCTCTTGAACCAGTCTTGTCGGCGATGCTTCTAACACTAGAAATATATGCGTCTACCTGGTCGCTGTATTCAGGGAGAGGTAATGCAGCAAAATCCAAGCAAGCTTTCTTATCTGCAGCTCTTGCCGATGAATTGCTCATACCGAGTACTGCCACAATAACCAAGACCAATGCCACGACACCTGTATAGATCAGGTATCGGTTTCTTAGGTGCTTTGGCACACGCTCAGGATTAGTTGCATTCTTTAGTGTGATTGCTGCTCGAACATTTAGAACGGTGGATAGAACGGTGAGAAAT
>JBEDBW010000025.1:0-7300 GCA_041177045.1 Actinomycetota bacterium
GATTTCAGACTTGAGTCAGCAGAAGAATTTGAGAAGTTCTACAAGAGCCCACACGCTGGCACTTGGACCTATGGCATGCCTGAATTACTGATCGAAGGAAACTCAAAACAGAGAGAAAAACTTTCAGGTCACAAGAGAATTGCCGTTCCTGGATGCAACGCAACCGCGATTACCTTGGCTTTAGCTCCACTACTTCGAGATGGGTTAGTTGATCCAACCGACTTGGTCTCAACACTTTCTGTTGGAACAAGCGGAGCTGGGCGAAATGCAGAAGTTAACCAAGAACCAGTGTTGGCATCAGCCTTTGCTTACCAAGTTGGTGGAATTCATCGCCACATTCCGGAGGTTCAACAGAATCTTCAGAAGTCTGCTAAGGGTGAGGTTTCGCTTACCTTCACTCCAGTTCTAGTTCCAATGTTTAGGGGCATCCTGGCTGTCAACACAGCAAAACTCTTACCCGGTGTAGATGAGACTGCGATTAGAAATGCATTCACTTCTGCTTATGGAACAGAGAGCTTCATAGAGATTTTGCCGTCAGGTACATTCCCGAACACAGCTGATGTTGAGTTCACAAATAAGGTTCAAATCGGAATTGCCACTGATGAAGCATCAGGTCGAGTAGTTGTCGTTAGTGCCATAGATAATTTGGTAAAGGGCACCGCAGGTGCAGCTATACAGAGCATGAACATCGCCCTTGGATTTTCTGAGGGAACTGGACTTACAGAGGGGGAGGCATAGTGCTAAAGGTAGATGCCACCAACCTGGATTTAGCTCGCATTAAAGCTAAGACTCTAAGTGAGTCTGCTCCATGGATTAGAAAGTTCCAAGGCAAAGTATTTGTCTTGAAGTTTGGCGGTAACGCCATGGTCGATGAGCAGCTGCAGAAGGCTTTCGCGGAGGATGTCGCATTCCTAAATTTGGTTGGCATCAAAGCAGTAGTGGTGCACGGCGGTGGTCCACAGATCACTTCTCGTTTAGCAGATCTTGGTTTGAAGAGTGAATTCGTGGATGGCCTCAGAGTTACCTCATCTGAAGCTATCTCTGTTATTCGTGATGTCCTGATGGATGAGATCAGCACACCGTTGGCAAACATGATTGAAGTATCTGGGGCTAAGGCAGCGGTCTTCAATGGTGAAACGGAAGGTTTGTTCACAGCATCAATCACAAGAGCTGACTTAGGTTTGGTAGGAGAAGTAGTTGAAGTAAATGCTTCAGTTATTGCCCAATCACTTGAGGCCAATCTAATTCCAGTTATCTCAACTGTTGCTCCAGATAGCAGTGGCCAGTTGGTCAATGTAAATGCTGACTTGGCTGCTTCATCTTTAGCGGCTGCATTAGGTGCTGAAAAGCTAGTAGTGCTAACTGATGTTCCAGGTTTGTATAGCGATTGGCCTAACCGAGATTCTTTGGTTAGTGAACTAACAGCATCAGAACTAGAAGAGATTCTGCCTGATCTTGAATCAGGAATGATTCCCAAGATGCAGGCTTGCTTGAATGCTGTTCGGGCAGGAGTTTCAAGAGCTCACATCATTGATGGTCGAGTGCCACACAGTGTTTTGCTCGAAGTTTTCACACCTTCAGGAATTGGCACCTTGGTGTTGCCTTAGGAAGAGGAAGATCAAATAATGACTAGACACTTTTTGCGAGATGATGACATCTCTCCTGCAGAGCAGGCGGAGATTCTTCAGCTAGCTCTTGAACTCAAAACAAAACCTTACTCTCGTAAGGTCTTCCAAGGTCCAAAAACGGTGGCTGTGATTTTTGATAAGACCTCAACTAGAACCAGAGTCTCGTTCGCAGTTGGCATTAGTGACCTCGGTGGTGTGCCACTAATCATCGATGCTCAAGGTAGCCAGATGGGTGCTAAGGAATCGGTTGCTGACACAGCGAGAGTATTAGATAGACAGGTAGCTCAGATTGTTTGGCGGACCTATGCACAATCCGGTTTAGACGAGATGGCTCAGAACTCTAAGGTTCCAGTCATTAACGCGTTGAGTGATGAGTTTCACCCTTGCCAGCTGCTTGCAGATCTTCTAACCGTTCAAGAGCACAAAGGAAAACTTGCTGGCTTGAAACTTGTCTACATCGGTGATGGCAACAACATGGCTAACTCTTATCTGCTTGCAGGAGCAATGGCGGGAATGCATGTTGTTGCAGTAACACCAGAGAAGTACTCTCCTGCTGCAACTGTTGTTGCCAGAGCAAGTGAGATTGCAGCGAGCACTGGTGGGTCTGTGTCTGTTTCTCAAGTTCCTAAAGATTCTGTTGTTGATGCTGATGTTCTAGCAACTGATACTTGGGTCTCGATGGGCCAGGAATCGGAGAAGGCTCAAAAGCTCAAAGACTTCGCTGGGTTCACCCTTGACTCTGATCTTTTGAACGCAGCAAAGGCAGATGCAATTGTGTTGCACTGTCTTCCTGCTTACAGAGGGTACGAAATTAGTGCTGAAGTATTGGATGGAAAACAAGCTGTGATCTGGGATGAGGCGGAGAACCGTCTTCATGCACAGAAAGCCCTAATGGTTTGGCTAGATGAACGTGCCAAGTAAAATCAAACTAATCCCGATGACGAATGTCATCGAGAGCATTTAAGGAGTAATGATGTCAGAACGCGTAGTGCTTGCCTATTCAGGTGGGTTGGATACTTCCGTTGGAATTGGCTGGCTGAAAGAGGCCACTGGCAAAGAAGTCGTTGCTCTAGCTATCGATGTTGGCCAGGGTGGCGAGGACATGGATGCTATTCGTCAGCGTGCTCTGGACTGTGGAGCTGTTGAAGCTATCGTTATTGATGCTAAGTCTGAATTTGCCGATGACTACCTAATGCCTGCTTTGAAGGCTAATGCTCTATATCAGAAGCGGTACCCATTGGTATCGGCTTTATCCAGACCTTTGATTGGTAAGCACCTAGCTAGCGTTGCTAGAAAACTAGGAGCTGACAGTGTGGCTCACGGTTGCACTGGTAAAGGTAACGACCAGGTTCGCTTTGAAGCAGCAGTGGCAGCTATTGCTCCTGAATTGAAATCAATTGCTCCTATTCGTGATCTTGCTCTAACTAGAGATAAGGCAATTGAGTTTGCTGAGAAGAACAATCTTCCGATTGCTCAGAATAAGAAGTCTCCTTACTCAGTTGACCAGAACGTTTGGGGTAGAGCTGTTGAAACAGGTTTCCTCGAAGACCCTTGGAACGCTCCTATTGAAGATCTTTATTCATACACTCAAGACCCAGATGTTTTTAGAGAAGCAACTGAAGTAACAATCAGTTTTGAATCAGGTATTCCTGTTGCAATTGATGGTGTTCGCTACTCAGCTATCGATTTGGTTCAGAAGATGAATGATATAGCTGGAGCTCACGGTGTTGGTCGCATTGACATTGTTGAAGACAGACTGGTCGGCATCAAGAGTCGTGAAATCTATGAGTCACCTGCTGGTATTGCATTGATTGCAGCCCACGAAGAACTAGAAAACCTAACTCTTGAGCGTGATGTGAACAGATTCAAGCGTGGCATTGAAGCACGTTGGGCGGACTTGGTTTATGAAGGACTTTGGTTCTCAGGACTAAAGAGGTCATTGGATGTTTTCATTGATCACACCCAAGAGCATGTGACAGGAGATGTTCGCCTGAAGATGCAGGGTGGCCGAGCAGTTGTTACTGGACGCAAATCTGATGAGTCTTTGTATGACTTCAGCTTGGCAACCTATGACACAGGCGATACTTTTGACCAGTCTTTGGCAAAGGGCTTTATTGAGCTATGGGCATTGCCTAGCAAGATTGCGGCAAGAAGAGATGCGAATAGGAACAAGAAGTAGTCATGTCTGATTCATCTTCACTATGGGGCGGTAGATTCTCTGGAACTACCAATGATGCTGTTGCTGCTTTGAGCAGATCTATTCATTTTGATTGGCGACTAGCTCCTTATGACATCAAGGGCACCAGAGCACACCTTTTAGCTCTTCGAGCAGCTGGCTACCTAGCTGAAGCAGAGCTAGTGAAACTAGATAAAGCTCTAGCTGAACTAGATAAGAGAGTTACCTCAGGAATGTTCGTAGCTAAAGCTACAGATGAGGATGTGCACAGTGCTTTAGAGCGTGGCCTAATTGAAATGGTTGGACCAGAACTTGGTGGAAAGGTCAGAGCTGGAAGATCTAGAAACGACCAGATCGCGACTCTGATCCGCATCTACCTTCTTGATCAGGCTGCATTGATCAGAACTGAGATTCTTCAGTTGATTGATGTGCTCACAACTTTGGCTCAGGAGCACCTGAGTGAACCGATGCCTGGGCGCACACACTTCCAGCACGCACAGCCGGTATTGCTATCCCACCACCTCCTAGCCCACGTATGGCCTCTAGTTAGAGACCTAGAGCGTTTGGCTCAGTGGCGAGAGAGAGCATCATTCTCTCCTTATGGAGCAGGGGCATTAGCAGGAACTTCTTTAGAGCTTGACCCAAACATCGTCTCTGAAGCGCTTGGTCTTACCGCACCGATGGCTAACTCGATGGATGCGACTTCGTCTAGAGATGTTGTTGCTGAGTTTGCATTTATTGGAACGTTGATCTCGATTAACCTTTCTCGCTTTGCTGAAGAAATAATCATTTGGGCTAGTGCTGAGTTCAACTATGTGAAGCTTGCTGATGCATTCTCAACTGGATCATCGATCATGCCGCAGAAAAAGAATCCAGACGTTGCCGAACTAACAAGAGGTAAAGCCGGCCGTATCATCGGTGACCTAACTGGCTTATTATCTACTCTTAAGGCTTTGCCACTTTCATACAACAGAGATCTTCAAGAAGACAAAGAACCTGTCTTTGACATTGCCGATAGTTTGCTGTTGATTCTTCCTGCCTTCACAGGAATGGTTGCAACCATGGAGTTCAACACTGCTCGCATGGAAGAGCTCTCGTCAGCTGGTTACTCTCTGGCAACAGACGTTGCTGAGTGGTTAGTGAAGCAGAGGGTTCCATTCAAAGAGGCTCATGAAATCACAGGAAAGCTTGTGGCATTTGCTGAAAGTAATGAACTGGAATTGAGTGAAGTCTCTGACGTTGAGTTCGCAGCAATCAGCAAACACCTAACTCCGGAAGTCAGGGAAGTGTTGAATGTCGCGGGTTCTATTCGTTCTAGAAGCGGCACGGGTGGAACTGCAGTGCCTAGAGTCCTAGATCAGATCAGTGCATTGCGTAAAATGGTGCCTAGCGAAAACAGATAGGTTTTACTAATGGCCACAAGCGATGCACTTGCAAATCAGAGCAATGACTCTGGCTTCTCCGATGTTTGGGAAGAGCTGAAGTGGCGCGGCCTAGTTGCTATTTCAACTGATGAAGCTGAACTTCAAAGTGCTCTGAAATCATCATCACTTACTTTCTACTGTGGTTTTGATCCAACCGCCCCAAGCCTGCACCTAGGAAACCTGGTTCAGCTTCTGGTCATGAGAAGACTTCAACTTGCAGGTCACAACCCTCTCGTGCTTATTGGTGGGGCAACCGGTCTAATTGGAGACCCTAAGCCAACTGCTGAGCGAACCTTGAACACCAAAGAGACAGTTGCCGAATGGGTTGAGAAAATCGGTAGCCAAGCCGAACGATTCTTATCCTTTGAAGGCTCTAATGGTGCAAAGCTAGTCAACAACCTTGATTGGACAGAGCCTCTTAGTTCAATTGATTTCCTTAGAGACATTGGAAAGCACTTCCGAGTTGGCAAGATGTTGAGCAAAGATGCCGTTTCTGCTCGTTTGAACTCAGATGCGGGTATTTCATTCACAGAATTTTCTTATCAAATCCTCCAGGGCATGGATTTCCTAGAGCTTTACCGCAGAAACAACTGTGTTCTGCAGGTTGGTGGCAGTGACCAGTGGGGAAATCTAACCAGCGGAACAGACCTGATCCACAAGGTAGAGGGGAAGAGTGCCTTTATTCTGGCAACTCCTCTAATTACCGATTCTGAAGGAAAGAAGTTCGGTAAATCCGAGGGAAATGCAATCTGGTTAGACACAGATCTAACTTCTCCTTACGCTTTTTACCAATTCTGGCTAAACGTTGAGGATTCCAACACCATCAATCTTCTAAAAGTCTTTACATTCTTGAGTAAAGCCGAAATCGATGATCTTGAGGCCCAGCTGGTTTCAGAACCGCACCTGAGAGCTGCCCAAAAGAAGCTTGCCTACGAAGTAACTTCACTGGTTCACTCAGTTGTAGCTACCGATGCGGCAATTGCAGCATCCCAGGCTCTATTTGGACTGGGGGAGCTAGACCAGTTAGATAAGGGCACTCTGAAGGCGGCACTTTCCGCTCTTCCAAACACCACAGCCCAGTTAGGCGCTGGGGTAGCCGATCTTTTAGTTGAGACAGGCCTTGTTGCCAGCCTGAGTGCTGGTCGCAGAGCTATTGCAGAGGGTGGGGTCTACCTCAATAACGTCAGAATTGATGATGAAAAAGCTACCTTGGATCAGGCACTTATGGGGGAATATGCAGTGCTTCGCCGCGGAAAAAAGACTTTGGCTGGAATCTTTATTCAAAAGTAACAATATTCTTTAGCCTCGATTTGACTTGATTGTTATTGAGGCGTAATCTTTTACCTGTTGCCCACAGTTTGAGAAATCTATTTTATGGATCTCGGCTCAAGTGCAACCAATCAGCTCCCAAAAAACCCAGTAAATTGGCGACTTTGGGGCAGATTGAACTTCCACTTTGAGTATCTAGAATTTTCTAGATTTAATGCGTATGTCTATTTGACTTATGCTCAAAAAGTGGTAAGTTAGTGAAGTTGCTCTGCGTGGGCCCCTAACCGGAATCCGCAGATGCATCCGATCCTTGAGAACTCAACAGCGTGCACAATGTCGATGCCAAGAACCTGGCTTCAATAAGGCTTGCCTTTTTGAATGTTCAGTAGTAATTGGATTAGACAGATTGTCAGACAATCTGACTAGTCAGATCAAATTGATGCCCCCATTTTCCGGGGGTTTCGTAAAACTTGGGCCAAAGCTTGCTTTGGTCCTAAAAAACTTTTACGGAGAGTTTGATCCTGGCTCAGGATGAACGCTGGCGGCGTGCTTAACACATGCAAGTCGAACGATGAAGCTGGAGCTTGCTCCGGTGGATTAGTGGCGAACGGGTGAGTAACACGTGAGCAATCCCTTGACTCTGGGATAACTGCGGGAAACTGTAGCTAATACCGGATACGACGCCTTGGGGCATCCCACGGGCGTGGAAAGAATTTCGGTCAAGGATGAGCTCGCGGCCTATCAGCTAGTTGGTGAGGTAATGGCTCACCAAGGCGACGACGGGTAGCCGGCCTGAGAGGGTG
>JBEDBW010000025.1:7311-7526 GCA_041177045.1 Actinomycetota bacterium
GAGAGGGCGACCGGACACACTGGGACTGAGACACGGCCCAGACTCCTACGGGAGGCAGCAGTGGGGAATATTGCGCAATGGGCGAAAGCCTGACGCAGCGACGCCGCGTGAGGGATGAAGGTCTTCGGATTGTAAACCTCTTTCAGCAGGGACGAAGCGAAAGTGACGGTACCTGCAGAAGAAGCACCGGCTAACTACGTGCCAGCAGCCGCGGT
>JBEDBW010000026.1:0-7065 GCA_041177045.1 Actinomycetota bacterium
CTCATCCAACATGTCAAGCATTACCTGACCAATAAGTGGTGCTGCTTCATGGTGAAGAGTTGCTCTACGAAGATCAACGTAATAGTCAGCTTCGATACCGCTAGACAAAGTAACTCTGCCGTGAACTACAGCTAGTTCTTTAATAAGTTCAACAAGGCGGTGCTTAGCGGAAGAAGTATCAGTCATGTCTTAAGTTTAAGTAATGCGCATAGCAACTCATAACGTGAACTCAATTAGAACCCGTGTCGGGCGTGTAATCGACTGGATGCAGAGAGCAGATATTGATGTTCTGGCTATGCAGGAGATTAAGTGCAAACCAGAGCAGTTCCCTATGCAGGCCTTTACTGACGCTGGATATCACGTTGTTCTGCATGGTTTGAACCAATGGAACGGTGTGGCTTTTGCTAGCAAGATTCCAGCCGAAGATGTTGAGATAGGTTTTCCTGGCATGCCTGGCTTTGGCCCTGAAACGGCTCAAGAAGCAAGAGCACTGGGAGCAACCTTTGGTGATGTGAGACTTTGGTCTCTCTATGTTCCTAACGGAAGAACCCTTGATGATCCTCACTACACATACAAACTTGAATGGCTAGACAGACTAGCTTCAGTTACTGCTGAGTGGTTAGAGCATGAACCAGATCAAGCTCTTGCTCTAATGGGAGATTTCAATATCGCTCCACTTGATAAAGATGTTTGGGACATGGACGCATTCATTGGTTCAACGCACGTCTCAGAAGCAGAACGTGATGCATTCAATGTATTTGAACAAATCGGATTACAAGATGTTGTTAGACCACTAATTCCTGATGGCTATACCTACTGGGATTACCAACAACTTAGATTCCCTAAAGATGAAGGAATGAGAATTGACTTCATCTTAGGTAACGATGCTTTTGCTGAGAGAGTGCAATCAGCAGAGATAGTTAGAGATGAAAGAAAAGGCGAAGGCCCTTCTGATCACGTTCCTGTTGTTGTTGACATTAACTAATTTCAATTAGTTGTCAGCTAGGAAAGCTTTGCGTTCTTTTTCCGAATACTTTTCAATAGCGTAACGAAGCATCGTTCTAGGCATTCTGGCTTTGTGCTTATTTAGGAATTCAGTGAGTAAGTCTTGATCTCGCTTACCGACTTCCCTCAACATCCAACCTGCTGCCTTATGAATTAGGTGATGTTCATCAGTTAGTGCTTCTTTGGCCATAGCTAGTGTTGGACCGAACTTACCTATCCGGATGAGTGGGAAGGTGAGGAGTATCGAGGCTCGTCTTTCCCATAGGTTATCTGACTTAGCTAGTGCTCTTAGAAATGGAGCACCATAGCCAAGATGTCTTGAAAGAATTTCTCCCATGTATGGAGCACTGGCGTCAATCAAATCCCAGTTATTTACCTTGTTTGTCTTGACTAACATCAGCCAGAATTCAAATAGCGCGATGCGTTCTCCATCGTCTTTAGCTTTTGAATACTTGTGATTCAAGATGACCAGAGCTGTTAAACGCTCTTCGTGGAACTTAGAGTTAGCTAATGTAGCCAGCTCTTTTTTAGGAAGGTCTTTGTACTTCTTAGCAATGAGCCTGGTATCAGGAACTGTAACGCCAAGAAATATATCTCCCGCGCCATAACTGTCTTCGCCAAAGACCTTAGTCTTAGCCGAACCGACAGCCCACTCCTTTGATGCGACAGCTCTTAGATCCTTTTTGAGCTGGTCGAGCTGGGTCATTTAGTTCAAGTTACCAATCACAACAAGTGAATCTCCTGCAACAGGAACGAACTCACTTGTCTTTGAAGGGTTAAGAACAACACCGGTTGAACCCTCAGCACCAGTGCCTGATGCCAAGCGATACCCAATTGCTGACTCACCATGGTTACGAGCAGTAGCGACTAGTTCAGCAAATGAAACAGACTTGCCTAGCTTTGCGTAATCAGTAATGTCTCTAACATTCAGAGTTGCACCTTCAGCATCGAATAGATCTTCAAACACTGGAGCAAGTGCTGGGTTCTCACTGATCTGAGCAATTAATAGAGCAGCTAGAGAGTCGCTAACAACAAGATCATCTACCGCTGCAACTCTTGCAAGCTCAGATTTTCTTGAGTCAAGAATTTCTGCAACTAGACGTGTTGGTTCAACACCGTTACCTTCTGCAGCAAAGAGTTGGTTCATCTGCAACATGGTCAACATTGTTTGAGCATCTGCTTCACTCTGACTAATTGCATTGCGGTAACCAAGAACAATAACCTCATTGAACTTCTTACCCTTCGCAGCTGCAATTAGGTCATCAACATCGCCAGAGACGCTAGCGAAAGTCACCTTGATTGATCCGAACTTTAGGTTCTTTAGTTCATCTGCTGCAACATATCTAGACTGAGCAACGATGTGGACGGTAGAGCCCTTAGGTAGGAAGGAAGCTAGTTCATTTAGAACTGTTCTACCCATTGAAGACCAACCAATAATCAGTAGGTGCTCTGCAGCATCCTTTGCTCTTACAACTGGCTTGACCTTAGTCTTTGCAATGTCTTCTCTTACACCTGTGTAGACAACTTTGTCATCGTCTTCAGCAATTGCAATGACCTTCATTCCCTTTGTGATCTTGAAGTTCTGGGCAGGGTTAACAAGAGCTGTACCGTCTTCGTTTAGTAAACCAATAACAGAAGCCTCACTGAAAGCAAGAAGTGCATCTGCATATGTCTTGCCATGAAGAGCAGGAACATCTGCGAAGTAAATCTCATCGCCATCAAAGTCCAATAGATCTAGAACAACAGCTGCAAGTCCTGGTCTTCTAGAAGCCTGCGCTGTAACACGAGCAATAATTTCTTGAGAACGAACTGTGATGACCTGACCTTGAGTTGCAACTGTTAGTGCTTCACCGGTGTTCGCATCATCAATCTCAGTGATGATCTTGATGTCTGAGTTTGGATTAACTGCCTTGATTGCAAGAACAGCACTAACAACGTTTGCATCTCCAGCTTCATCGCTATCTAGAACAATGATTGATTTAGCGTTAGCAATGTTTGTTCTCTTCAAATCCTCAGGGTTAGTTACATCACCTGTTCTAGTAACAACCTTTAGCTTGCCTAGATCTTTAGCTCTAGCTTCAATCTCACCTTCCATGAAGTCGCGAGTCTGGTTAGAGAAAATAACTACGTTTGCCTTCTTAACGTTTGAGTTAGCAATAGCTAGTTCTTTCAAGATTGGGTAAATACGGTTTGACCAACCCAAGATAAGGGTGTGGTTGTTAACAATGATTGGGCTCTTACCCTTACGAAGCTTTTCAAAGGTTCTTGTAATTGCTCCAACGATAAAACCTGTTACAGCTCCACCGAGGGCCACAGTACAGGCCCAAGTTAGGAAGCTAAGAATACGTTCTGCCCAAGTAGCCTCTGCACCTTTACCGAACAAGGTGGCAAATGACTGCCAGAAGGTCTCAAACTCAAATACCACCTGAGCATCAGGTCGAGTGATGAACGGAAGAGCAAACAAGATAGCTCTGATGAAGACCAGCAGGATGCTGAAGATGATCATTAGGACCAACATCCAAGTAACGAACATACCGCTCTTAGCTATGGAGTTATCAAAGCTGTATTTGAGCTTTGCCCCAAGACTTGGCTTAGAAGGCGTTGGTTTTACTGGTTCGCCCTGAGAGCCTTGGCCATAGGTGCGTTCTTCTGATTTATTGGTCATAGTGCCCAATTTTAGCGAATCAGCCACATATTGAAGAGGATAAAGTTCGCCTTAAAGAACTATTGGGAACGTCTCCACAGCACAACTGAGGTTGATCTCTTAGGTCTGCTACCAGATGGCAAGCTAACGGTTCCGCCATCCCCAACGGCAAATACTCTAGCCCCCGGTTGCTTCTGGGACAGTTCTTCAACTAGTTTTTCTAGTTCAGTGACTCTTATCTTCATGTCAACAACATAGTTCTCGAGGTCAAGGATTCTCTTAATAGCAACTAGAGATACTCCTTCGCTAGAAAGCTTAGCGACCTCTGCCAATTGGCTCACATTGCGAAGGGTATATCTTCTGGACTGACCAATAGTTCTGCTTGGCCTAACTAATCCCATGCGGTCATATTGACGAAGTGTCTGTGGATGCATCTTTGCTAGTTCAGCAGCTGCTGCAATAGTCAGGATAGGAGCATCAGGATCTATGTAATTCATTAGAGAAGTCCTGCTCTATTCAATAGATCTTGTCTCGGGTCTTCCTTAGGAAGTAGTTCATCAAATTCAGCTAATGCTTTAGCAGCCTTGTCACTGATGTGTGATGGGACAAGAACTTCAACGCTTGCTAAAAGATCTCCAGTGCCTTTTGAAGTTGTTACACCTTTACCTTTAACTCTTAACACTCTTCCATTAGGAGTGTTAGGAGCTACTTTAAGTTTCACTGGATCTCCGCCGAGAGTTGGAACAGAAATAGTTGCGCCTAATACTGCTTCAGCAAAAGTTACTGGAACGGTTAGACGTAAGTTATTTCCATCTCTACTAAATACCGGATGAGGTTTCACAGAAACAGTAATAATCAAATCTCCGTTAGGACCGCCATTAGGAGATGCTGCACCTTTGCCACGAAGTTTAATCTTCTGACCATCTAAAACACCTGCTGGAATTTTTGCATTGATTGAATCCATGCCTGAGTAGTTCAACTTAATTGTTGTTCCATTTACTGAATCAATAAATGGAAGTTCAGTTGTTGCAGTTAGGTCTTGACCTGGCATTGGTCCACCGAAACCACCAAAGCCTCTTCCGCCTCCGCCACCAAACAAGTTCGCAAAGACATCTTCAAAGCCTGCATTGGATTGTCCTTGAGAACCAGGAGCTGTAAATCTTGCTCCGCCGCCCATAGCTCTGAACTGGTCGTATTCTCTTCTTTGTTCTTTATCTGAAAGAACAGAATACGCTTCAGAGATTTCTTTGAACTTAGCTTCAGATTTAGCGTCCCCTGGATTTGAGTCAGGATGATATTTCCTAGCAAGCTTTCTATAAACCTTCTTGAGGTCAGCTTCAGCAACGTCCTTAGCTACGCCAAGAACTTTATAGAAGTCCTTCTCTAACCAATCTTGACTTGCCATTTGTTACTACTCCGCTTCAGGAATAAAAACTGCAACCATTGCTGGACGAATGAGACGATCACCGAGTCTGTATCCCGGAGAGATTACATCCGCAATTACATTCTCTGTTACATCTTTTGAAGGAGTTTGGATAAGTGCATTGTGGATTTCAGGATCGAACTTCTCTCCCTTTTCACCAAACACAACAAGACCAAACTTGTCTCCACCATTACGCAGTTTGTTTAGAACAGCTGCGAATGGAGAACCTTCAAGATCACCGTGTGATTCTGCTAGAGATAGGTCATCAAATGCAGGTAGGAATGCTCTAATAACTTCAGCTATAGCCGCATCGCGTGCAACATCTCTGTCTCGTTCAACACGAGTCTTGTAATTTACAAACTCAGCCTGCAGTCTCTGCAAATCAGCTAGAAGCTCCGCTTCCTTGCTGATAGGCCCTGTTTCTTCAACAAGTTCTTGTAATTCAGCATCTAGCGGATCCTGAGGGGAGTCAGTGCCATTAGGCACTGACCCGTTGTCCTCAGACATTACTTCTTCTCTTCTTCTTCGTCGACTACTTCAGCATCAACCACGTCTTCAGTTGAAGGAGCTTCTTGCTCTGCTTCTTGTGAAGCAGCAGCGTAGATAGCTTCGCCCAACTTAGTTTGTGATTCGTTTAGCTTCTCAAGAGCTGACTTCACTGCATCGAAGTCTTCTCCTGCAAGAGCAGTCTTTAGAGCATCAACATCAGCTTGCACATCAGTCTTTACTTCTTCTGAAAGCTTCTGGTCGTTGTCCTTGATCAACTTCTCGATCTGGTAAACCATCTGCTCACCCTGGTTACGAGTGTCTGCTTCTTCACGACGCTTCTTGTCTTCAGCTGCGTGCTCTTCAGCATCCTTAACCATGCGCTCGATGTCTTCCTTAGACAAAGAAGAACCACCGGTAATAGTCATTGACTGTTCCTTGTTAGTTCCCTTGTCTTTAGCAGAGACGTGCACGATACCGTTTGCATCGATGTCGAATGTAACTTCGATCTGAGGCAAACCTCTAGGTGCTGGAGCAATTCCAGTTAGTTCAAAGTTTCCAAGTGACTTGTTGTCTCGAGTGAAATCTCTTTCACCTTGGTAAACCTGAATGCTAACTGCAGGTTGGTTGTCATCAGCTGTTGTGAAAACTTCTGATCGCTTAGTTGGAATCGCAGTGTTACGTTCGATCAACTTAGTCATGATTCCACCCTTGGTTTCAATACCAAGAGATAGTGGAGTCACGTCAATCAATAGAACGTCTTTACGCTCACCCTTTAGAACACCAGCTTGCAAAGATGCACCAACTGCTACAACCTCGTCAGGGTTCACACCCTTGTTAGCTTCTCTACCACCGGAAAGAGTTTTAACAAGTTCTGCAACCTGTGGCATACGAGTTGAACCACCAACAAGAATTACGTGTGCAATGTCAGCAACTTTTACGCCTGCTTCTTTGATTACGTCGTTGAATGGTTTACGAGTACGCTCTAACAAATCGTTAGTTAGTTGTTCGAACTGTGCACGAGTAATTGTCTCGTCCAAGTTAGCTGGACCATTCTCAGTTAGAGACAGGTAAGGCAACTGAACGTTGGTTGACATTGACTGAGAAAGTTCTTTCTTAGCCTGCTCTGCTGCTTCCTTAAGACGCTGTAATGCAATCTTGTCCTTAGCAACATCAACTCCAGTTGTCTCCTTGAACTTCTTTACCAAGTGATCAACAAGTCTCTGATCCCAGTCATCTCCACCTAGGCGGTTATCACCTGAAGTAGCTTTTACCTGGATTGTTGAGAAGCCATCATCTTTTCCAACTTCAAGAAGTGAAACGTCAAATGTTCCACCACCAAGGTCGAATACCAAGATAAGTTCATCTTCTTTACCTTTATCAAGCCCGTAAGCAAGAGCTGCAGCTGTTGGCTCGTTGATAATTCTTAGAACGTTAAGACCAGCGATCTCGCCTGCTTCTTTAGTTGCCTGACGCTCAGCGTCGTTGAAGTAAGCAGGAACAGTAA
>JBEDBW010000027.1:0-6703 GCA_041177045.1 Actinomycetota bacterium
AGCTAAGAAAGCTCTTTCTGTTGCTGTCTACAACCACTACAAGAGAATTCGTGCCGTTGGAACATTAACCAACTCTGGCAAAGCTCACGACTCAATTGAAATTGCCAAATCAAACATTCTTATGATTGGCCCTACCGGTTGTGGCAAGACTTACCTGGCTCAGACTCTAGCTAAACGTCTAAACGTTCCATTCGCTGTAGCTGATGCAACTTCTCTAACCGAAGCTGGTTATGTCGGTGAAGATGTTGAAAACATCCTTCTAAAACTTCTGCAGGCTGCGGATGGCGATGTGAAGCGTGCAGAACACGGAATCATCTACATCGATGAAATCGACAAGATTTCACGCAAGGCAGAGAACCCTTCAATTACCAGAGATGTTTCAGGTGAAGGTGTTCAGCAAGCACTTCTAAAGATTCTTGAAGGAACCGTTGCTTCAATTCCTCCACAGGGTGGACGTAAACACCCTCAGCAGGAGTTCATCTCTCTTGACACCACTAACATTCTTTTCATTGTTGCTGGCGCATTTGCTGGACTTGAATCAATTGTTCAATCTCGTGTTGGCAAAAAGGGAATTGGTTTTGGTTCTGAGATTAGAAACAAGGATGAAGAGACCGACATCTTCACTCAGGTTCAACCTGAAGATCTTCGTAAGTTTGGTTTGATTCCTGAGTTCATTGGCCGCCTTCCAGTTCTAGCTGCCGTAACTCCTTTGGATAAGCCTGCTTTGATTCAGATTCTTGCCGAGCCTAAGAACGCTTTGATCAAGCAGTATCAAAGAATGTTTGAGATTGATGGTTTTGAACTGGAGTTCGATCACGAAGCTCTAGAAGCAATCGCTGAAGAGGCAATCAAGCGTGAAACAGGTGCAAGAGGACTTCGTTCAATTCTTGAAGAAACACTTGGCCAGATCATGTTTGAAATTCCAGGAAGCGCCGTTCAAGGTTTAGTCAGGATTACCAAAGAGGTCGTTGCTGGCACAGAGCAAGCCGTTGTAGTTCCAATCAAGGCATCAAGACAAGAAAAGTCGGCCTAATAATTGGCTAAAGCCATCTCTGATCTAAGAGCTCCAATACTTGCTGGAACAGTTGCCAGTGTCACTGGTACCGCAGCAACCACAGCTATCTTCCTAAGTGCATTTGTTTCTATCGGTGCAACTAAAGAACAAACAGTTTCGATGGTTGCTCTCATGCTTGTCTTCTACGGGGTTCTTTCAATACTCCTGAGCTGGAAATTCAAGATGCCTTTGTCTGTTGTTTGGTCAACACCTGGTGCAGCACTGCTTGCAAGTTCATCGGTTTCAGGTATTGGGTTCAACAATGCAATGGGTGGGATTCTGGTTTGTGGGTTACTTCTTGCTCTAACTGGGCTCTGGCCAAAACTTGGGGAGTTAGTATCTTCAATACCTAAGTCCATTGCAAGTGCGATGCTAGCTGGAGTGATCTTCAGTTTCTGTGTTGCACCTTTCGCAGCAAGTGCTGAGTATCCAGCACTTGTTATACCTGTGGTTGTTGTCTGGGTCGTGCTCTATTGGCTAGCACCACTCTGGGCATCGCCGGTAGCCATAGTTTTAGCGTTTAGTTTGATCGGACTAAATCAGGGACTAGTAGTGTCAGCTTCGGATTGGCTTCTAAGTATTGAACTAGTTCAGCCGAACATCAACCTGGCTTCAATTTTCACCATCGCTATTCCTTTGTATCTGGTGGCTATGGCATCTCAAAACATTCCAGGCATTGCAATCATGAACTCCTATGGCTACAAAGTTCCTTTCAGAGCATCTTTGACAACCACCGGTCTTGGAACTGTAGTGGCATCATTCCTTGGTGGCTTTGTTATGAATCTTGCTGCTATAACTGCAGCCCTCAACGCCAACGAGCAGGCACACAAAGACCCTTCTAAGAGGTGGATAGCTTCGGTTAGCGGTGGAGTTGTCTACATCATCTTTGCTCTATTCGCAGGTGTAGCTGTTGCTTTCGTCTACCAAACACCTCGAGATCTATTGCTTGCTGCTAGCGGGCTAGCTTTGCTGCCAACCATTGTTAACGCCTTTAATGTCATGGTTGAGAAAGCCTCAGAGCGCTTGCCAGCTGTGATTACCTTTTTGATTGCATCAAGCGGTATTGCCTTCTACTCGGTAGGAGCAGCGTTCTGGGCAATCCTGGTAGGGCTAGTTGTTATTCAACTGCCGAAACTAAAGAACCCTTTTAGTTCAAAGGCTTAAAGAAGTCCTCTGCGCTTTAGAAGTGGCTCGATTGTTGCATCGCGTCCTCTAAAGTTTCTAAACATCTGCATTGAGTTGATGGAACCACCACGTGAGAGCAATGTGTTTCTGAAGTGATCTCCATTAGCTCTTGTTAGTCCACCATTCTCCTTGAACCAGTCAACTGTGTCAGCATCTAGAACTTCAGACCAAATGTATCCGTAGTAACCAGCTGAGTAGCCACCCGCGAAGATGTGTGAGAAGTAGGTTGAACGGTATCTAGTTGGCACAGGAGAGTAGTTCAAACCATAAGCCTCAATAGCCTTAGCTTCGAACTCTTCAACATCAGCAACAATTGCATTTGCATCTAGTGAGTGCCAAGCAAGGTCAAGGATTGCAGCTGCAAGGTAAGCAGTTGTTGCGTGACCCTCATTGAATGCTGCAGATGCCTTAAGGTTATCTACCCATTCCTGAGGAATCTTCTCGCCAGTCTCATAGTGCTTGGCGTAGTTGTCTAGAACCTCTGGCCAGGTTAGCCACATCTCGTTCACCTGTGATGGGAACTCCACGAAGTCTCTTTCAACGCTGGTACCAGAGAATCTTGGGTACTTCACATCAGAAAGAATTCCGTGCAAGGTGTGACCAAACTCGTGGAACAGTGTGGTGATCTCGTCATAGGTCAAAAGTGTTGGCTGACCTGCCGGTGGCTTAGGAACGTTAAGGTTGTTCACAACTACCGGTAGTTGACCAAGTAGGTGGTTCTGATCAACAAGGTTGTTCATCCAAGCCCCACCACGCTTTGAATCGCGTGTGTAGAAGTCACCAATGAAGAGGGCTAGCTTTGAGCCATCTGCATTGAATACCTCAAATGCACGAGCATCTGGGTGATAGGTAACGATGTCCTTGCGTTCCTTGAAAGTGATTCCAAAGAGCTTGTTTGCGGCAAAGAAAACACCATCTTGAAGAACTCTCTCAAGTTCAAAGTATGGTCGCATAGCTGATGTGTCTAGGTTGTACTTCTCTAGACGAACTGCTTCTGTGTAGAAGTCCCAGTCCCATGACTCAAGAGTGAAGTTTTCTCCGCTTGCTTCAATTGCCTTCTGAAGATCTGCCCCTTCTGCTCTTGCGTTTCTAACTGCTGCTGGAGCAATCTGCTTAAGCATCTTGTGGACGTTCTCTGGGTTCTGAGCGTTACGGTTCTGAAGTACGTGCTCTGCGTGAGTCTTTACGCCAAATAGCTCTGCTCTTTTGGCACGTAGCTTTACTATTTCCAAGATAACTTTGCGGTTGTCTAACACGTCACAATTACCCTTGAGAAGTGAGTTCTTCATCACACGCTCACGAAGACCACGGTTTTTCATGCTTGCTAGCAATGGGTGTCCGCTGAAGTTCACCATGCCAACTAACCACTTACCTTCAAGCCCTCTAGCCTTTGCAGCAGCAGCACAAGCAGCAATCTCGTTTTCTGAAAGACCGTCTAGTTCAGCAACATCATCAACCTCAACAGCAAGGTCGTTTGTGTCAGCCAGAAGGTTCTTGCCGAAAAGAGTCTCGAGCTTAGAAAGCTCTTCGTTTAGATTGGTTAGTTCTTCACGCTGAGCATCGGTTAGGTGAGCACCTGCATGAGTGAAGTCCATGTAGTAACGCTCAAGTAGCCAAGCGTCTTCATTGTTTAGTTCCAGTGAGTCGCGGTTGCTGTATAGCTCTTTGATTCTGCCGAATAGAGCCTGATTCAGTCTGATGGCATCTTCGTGAGCAGATAGCTTAGGAGCAATCTCTTCTTCGATCTCATCGAGGCGATCTGTTGTGTCACTTGAAGACTTGTTGTAGAAAACGACCAGCACTCTTGTAAGCAGCTGACCGCTGCGCTCTAGGGCAACAATCGTGTTCTCGAAAGTTGCTTCTTCCTGCTTGATGATTTCATGAATCTCATGAAGGTGCTCAGCGCAGCCAGCATAGAAGGCAGGAAGGTAGCTCTCATCGTTGATTCGTGAGAAGTCAGGCATCTCATACTCAAGAGTTGAACGTAGGGCAAATGGGTTTTCGTTTTCAAAGGTCATGACCAAAAGCCTAGCCTTCGAGAAGGCATCCCAATTAGATGTTTGCCGAAAAGTTATTCTGCAGGAGCTAGAACAACCTCGGTAATAGCCAGTTCTCCACCAGAGACAAAGGTTAGCTCCGCAATACGTCCAGCAGCCTTTAGATCAGGGGAGAGTAGCTCAAGGCGAGCAATCAGTTCCTTAGGAGCTACTAGGTTCGCAGATAGCACATCAGCCTTCATAGATGCTTTGGCATCGCTCTTTGCCTTACGAGTTCCAAACAGAGCTTGTGATGCCAATGGCAAAAGGTCAAGGTTTGCTGAATCTAGACCCTGAATTAGTTCAGCCTCAGTTGGCCATGAGCTTCTGTGAATTGAACCCTTGCCAACCTGCCACCAAGACCAAACCTCATCTGTAGCGAAAGGCAGGAATGGAGCAAATAGGCGAAGAAGAGTCAGCAGTGCTTGGCGAAGAGCTACCAATGCAGATTCTTGCTCAGCAGCGTTGAAGCCACCCTGGCCATAAGCACGTTCCTTGACTAGTTCTAGGTAGTCATCGGTGAAGTTCCAGAAGAACTTCTCGGCTAGTTCAAGAGCCTTAGTGTGGTCGTAGTTCTCAAATGCAGTTGTTGCATCTCTAACTACCTCAGCAAGGTTGAGTAGAAGACTCTGATCAATTGGTTCAGTTACCTTTGCATCAGATGCTGGAGCTTCAAAGCTCAATACAAACTTGGCAGCGTTTAGAACCTTGATTGCTAATCTTCTACCGATTTTCATCATTCCGGTATCAAACGCAGCATCTGTTCCTAGACGAGCGGAGGCAGCCCAGTAACGAACTGCATCTGAAGAGTGTTCTACTAGAAGATCGTTAGGGGTGACAACATTTCCCTTTGACTTAGACATCTTCTTACGGTCTGGATCAAGAATCCAACCTGAGATACCAGCATCTGCCCAAGGCAACACTCCGTGCTCTTGTTGTGAACGAAGAACTGTTGAGAACAACCAGGTTCTGATGATGTCTTGACCCTGAGGGCGAAGAGAGTAAGGGAATACCTTGGCAAACTTCTCTGGGTCATCTAACCAGCCACCACCTAGTTGTGGAGTGAGAGAAGATGTAGCCCAAGTGTCCATGATGTCCACTTCACCAATGAATCCATTAGCAACTCCACGCTGAGCTTCTGTGTAGCCAGCAGGAACATCTGTTGATGGATCGATAGGAAGTAGTTCACTTGCTGGAACAAGCACTCGGTCGAAATCTGGCTGTGCGTTTTCATCTAGTGCGTACCAAACAGGGATTGGCACACCGAAGAAACGCTGTCTTGAGATGAGCCAGTCACCGGTTAGACCATTAACCCAGTTCTCATATCTAACTCTCATGAAGTCAGGGTGGAACTTTAGTTCCTTACCTAATTCAAGTAGTCGAGCACGAAGATCAGCATCGCGTCCACCATTTCTCACGTACCACTGTCTAGTTGAAACGATCTCTAGTGGACGGTCACCTTTTTCAAAGAATTTAACTGGGTGAGTAATTGGCTTAGGGTCGCCAACCATGTCACCTGATTCTTGAAGTAGTTCAACAATTCGAGTCTTAGCTGAGAAGACTGTCTTGCCCGCAAGCTCTGCATAAACAGCAAGTGCCTCAGGCGTATTGATTACATCCGGAGCAGTTTCTAATAGTCGTCCATCCCAACCAATGATTGCTCGGTTAGGAAGATCTAGTTCTCTCCACCAGATAACATCTGTTAGATCTCCAAAGGTACAGATCATTGCAATACCTGATCCCTTGTCAATCTGAGCAAGGCGGTGAGCAACAACTGGAACTTCGACTCCGAACAAAGGACTCTTTACTGTCTTTCCAAACAGATCTTTGTAACGATCATCATCTGGGTGAGCCACAAGAGCCACACAAGCAGGAATCAGTTCAGGACGAGTGGTTTCAATAAACACTTTTCCGTCAGGACCATCAAAACCAATGCGGTGGTATGCACCTGGCTGGTCTCTGTCTTCTAGTTCTGCTTGAGCAACTGCAGTTCTAAATGTGACATCCCAAAGAGTTGGTGCCATTGACTGATAGGCCTCACCTCTTGAGAGGTTATTTAGGAAAGCTTGCTGAGAAACTCTTTGAGCTGCAGGGGAGATGGTTTGGTAGGTCTGATCCCAGTCAACTGAGATACCTAGCTGACGCCAAAGAGCTTCGAACTGAAGTTCGTCTTCCGCTGTGAGCTTCTCGCATAGCTCAATGAAGTTCTTTCTTGAGATTGGAATTTGGTCAGCTGCCTTAGAAGACTTGTTGTCTCCACCTTCAAAAGGAGGAGTGAAGGCTTCAACGTAAGGAAGTGAAGGATCGCAGCGAACCCCGAAGTAGTTCTGCACTCTTCTCTCAGTTGGCAGACCATTGTCATCCCAACCCATTGGGTAATAAACCTCTTTGCCACGCATGCGTTGGAATCTGGCAACAACGTCGGTGT
>JBEDBW010000028.1:0-6593 GCA_041177045.1 Actinomycetota bacterium
CAGATATCTATTCGTGTGAGCGACCTAAGCATCATCGGTAAGGCTATGCAAAGCATCAGAAGCACTCCCCCTAAAGAACTTGCTGGGCTATCTGCTGTATTTACTGACATGAGTCTTGGTAGCAAAGACCTCATGCCTACAGATGGTTTGAGATTTGATCTAGCAGATGGCAGAAGAGTGATTATTAGACCTAGCGGAACAGAGCCTAAGTTGAAGTGTTACCTAGAGGCTGTATCGGATTCGAAGGCTGGAGCGAAAGCGCTTCTAGATTCTCTAGAGCAGAGCTGCAGAGAGCTTCTGGCGGATTTCAGTTAGATCAAAGACGTGCTCAATCGGGACTATCTTCCCAGGCATTCCTTCGAGCAAGACAACTAGTTCAGGGGTAGTCAAAATAATGTCTGCACCTTCACCATCACGTTTAGCCTTGGTGATATCTGCAGCTACTACTTCAGCTTGAACACCCATAGCTTCAAGCACCTTTTCGGCATTCATTTTTAGCAGCACTGACGTACCAATGCCCATCCCACAAACCGAAAGTATCTTCACCTGTTCAGTTTAACTAAGGTATGAACGAACTTCGCTCTCATTCGTAGCCCTGAGTAAAGAATTCACAGTATCTTCACTCATTAGCAATTCACTTAGTGCTGCCATCAAATCGATATGGCTATCGTGATCAACTGCAGCTAATCCAATTACCAAGGAAACAGGATCATTAGATGTGCTACCAAATACAACTGGAGTTGAAAGAGTAACTAGAGATAAACCTGTCTCTAAAACAGATTCAGATGGTCTGCCATGAGCTAGAGCAATACCAGGTGCTATCACCATGTATGGGCCAAGCTCTTCGAAAGCTTGAATCATTTCTTGAATGTAGGCAGAAGTAGTTCTACTACTTTCAACTAAACCAAGTCCCGCAAGCTCGAAGGTCTCTCTCCAACTAACACAGCTTTGTTGAAGCTTTATCGACCCTTGCCCTAAAGCTTGCTCCAAGACAGAACTCATTGTTACTGAGCAGCCTCAAATGCATCTGAGATGCGCTCAATGATCTCAGCTCTAACATCCATGTCCATAAACCCAGCGTTAGCCGCGTTTAGCTGGAACAATTCAAGATCATCTAGGTCATAACCAAAGGTTTCGGTTAGTAGCTCTAGTTCACGAGTAAGAGTAGTTCCACTCATCAAACGGTTGTCTGTGTTCACAGTCACGTTGAAACCAAGGCCATACAAAATATCGAATGGGTGATCGCTCATCTGTGGTTGCTCAATGTCAGGAAGTGCTCCTGTTTGTAAGTTTGATGAAGGGCTAAGTTCAAGAGCGATTCCACGCTCTAGAACCCAAGCAGCTATATCGCCAAAAGCCTTCTGGTTCTCATCTTCAGCATCAACAAAGATGTCTTCAATGATGCGAACACCGTGACCTAATCTCAAAGTTCTGCCATCAACAAGAGCATCCTTGATTGAGTCTCTGCCATCTCCTTCACCAGCGTGAAGAGTTACAGGCATCAACTGTTCGTTCAACCACTTGAATGCACTAGCGTGACGAGATGGGCTAAAGCCTGCTTCAGGACCTGCATAGTCAAAACCAACAACACCGCGATCTCTGTAAGCAACAGCAAGTTCAGCAATCCTCTGAGCGTTGTCAGCCTGTCTCATAGCGGTTACTAGTTGACCGGTAACTAGGTAACCACCGTTGGCTGCTACTTCTGCTCGACCCTGGCTTAGACCTTCTTCAACATACTCAACAACTTCCTCAAGGGTTAGACCCTTCTCAAGGTGCTGCTCTGGTGCGTAACGAACTTCACCGTAGATAACACCATCTGCTGCTAGATCTAGAGCAAACTCACGTGCGACTCTGATCAGTCCTTCTTTAGTCTGCATAACAGCACAGGTGTGTACGAATGTCTCAAGGTATCTAGGCAAAGAACCTGAATCACAAGACTCTAGAAACCAGTCACGAAGATCTCTTGCATTGTCTGCTGGCAGTTCGTGGCCAATCTCTTTAGCCAAATCAATGATTGTTTGTGGACGAAGACCACCGTCTAGGTGATCATGTAGTGAGACCTTTGGTAGAGCTTGGATATTTAGTTTAGACATTCTTCATTTCTCTTTATGCGTTGATACGGTCAAGGATAAGCGGTGTGAAACTAGTTGAGAGTTCACTCTCAATCTTGATTCCACCAGATAGAGCTTCAACCGCTCTATCAAAACGTTCTTCTTCATCTGTGTAAAGGGTAAGTAGCGGAGCACCCTTTTCAATCTTCTCTCCACGCTTAGCGTGCAGAATGATCCCTGCTCCGAACTGAACTGGATCTTCTTTACGAGCACGGCCTGCTCCTAAACGCCACGAAGCTGTTCCAACTGCAAGAGCATCTAGCTCGTTCACATAACCAGAGCTCTCAGCCAAGATAGTGTGCTCATGCTTAGCAACTTGAAGCTTCGCTGTTGGATCTCCATGCTGAGCCTTGATCATTTCGTTCCACTTGTCCATGGCACGACCATCATTCAAAGCTGCGGCAACATCAACGTCAGTCTTGCCTGAAAGACGAAGCATCTCTCTTGCTAGTTCAACAGTGATATCGATTAGATCTTGAGATCCACCACCAGAGAGAACTTCAACTGCTTCATCCACTTCTAGAGCGTTACCGACTTTGCGACCAAGAGGGGTAGACATGTCTGTAAGCAGAGCGCTGGTCTTTACTCCAGCATCTGCACCTAGTTGAGTTAGTACCTGAGCTAGTTCCTGTGCTCTTTCAAGAGTCTTCATGAAAGCACCTGAACCAACCTTCACATCTAGTACTAGAGCTGAGGTTCCCTCAGCAATCTTCTTACTCATGATTGAGCTAGCAATAAGCGGAATAGCCTCAACTGTTCCTGTTACATCTCTAAGCGCATAAAGCTTCTTGTCAGCCGGAGCTAGTCCTGCACCAGCAGCACAAATTACAGCATTCACCTTCTCTAGCTGATCGTGCATCTTCTGGTTGGTGATTGATGCCTGCCAGCCTGGAATAGCTTCCAGTTTGTCTAGTGTTCCACCGGTGTGACCTAGTCCACGACCGCTGAGCTGAGGAACAGCAACACCGAATACAGCTACCAACGGAGCAAGCATCAAAGTGATCTTGTCGCCAACACCACCGGTTGAGTGCTTATCTGCAGTTGGAATAGTTAGAGAACTGAAGTCCAAACGTTCGCCTGAGGCAATCATGGCTAGAGTCAGATCTCTAATCTCTCTTCTGTTCATGCCATTTAGCAAGATAGCCATAGCCATTGCCGACATCTGCTCATCAGCAACGACACCTGATGTGTAGTTAGCTACAAGCCAGTTAATCTGCTCAGTAGATAGTTCTTGTTTCTCTCGCTTAGCAACAATTAGTTCAACAGCGGAAAATTCTTTAGACAATTAATCCCTAGTTTCTTTCATCAGCGCCGAAACCTTCGGCTAGATCACGTGGACCGAACGCATCAGGAAGAACCTGATCGATTGTTTTGATACCTGATACTGTCTGCAGAAGCATTCCCTCTGTTGAGTGCTCGAACAAAAGCTGACGGCATCTACCGCAAGGCATCAGAATGTTCTCTGCTCCATCAACACAGTAGAAAGCAACAAGCTTTCCACCACCGGTCATGCTCAAGTTGCTAACCAAACCACACTCAGCACATAGTCCAACACCGTAACTGGCATTTTCAACATTGCAACCAGAAACAATACGGCCATCATCAACAAGAGCTGCTGCTCCTACTGGATAGTGACTGTAAGGAGCGTAGGCCTTCTTCATTGCAGCTATCGCTGCATCCTTCAACTCGTTCCAGTTGATCTCTTGGCTCATCTTTAGCCCTTTACGTAAGGTTGACCGGATGCTGCAGGTGGTTTCACTCTTCCAGCAAAACCAGCAACGGCTACCAGGGTTACAAGGTAAGGAACCATAGTGATGAAGTCAACTGGAATACCAGGAGATACCTGGTTAGCCCAGACCTTGAGAATGATTGTGAATCCAAATAGCAATGCTCCGAGAGTTACATAGATTGGCTGCCAACGTCCAAGGATCACAACAGCCAAAGCGATGAATCCAAGACCTGCTGACATTTCACGTCCGAATGAACCTACGTTTCCAATTGTCAGTGCTGCTCCACCAAGACCAGCTACCGCTCCACCGATTGTTACCCACCAGAATCTTGTTCTTGCAACATTGATACCTACGGTGTCAGCTGCTAGCGGGTGCTCACCTACTGCACGAGCTCTTAGACCCAGCTTGGTTCTGAATAACACGTACCAAAGCAGAGGAACAAGAATAAACATCAGATAAACGGTGATTCTGTTGTTGAACAGTACCTGTCCAAGAACTGGAATCTCTGAAAGCAATGGGATAGGAAGCTTCTCGAATGTGCCAGGGAAGTTTAGGTTGATGCTGTCATCATCGACCCATGCTGAATACAAGAAGTTAGTAACACCAATTACCAGAACGTTCAAAAGAACACCGATGATGATCTGCTCAACCAAGTACTTGATTGCAAGAGATGCAAGCACTGTTGAAAGTAGAGCTGCAGCAATCATTGCTGCAATCAAACCAACATAGAGATTCTTAGTCATGGAACCAACGATTGCAGAAACAAATGCTCCAGTTAGAAGCTGTCCTTCAATAGCAATGTTCACAACACCAACACGCTCTGACATGATACCTGCCATACCACCGAAGATAAGTGGGATAGCGAGCACCAAAGTATTGCTCAAGATAAAGATCATCTGAACACCCTGAGTTGCTTCTGTTGCTAACCAACCAAGCAGAGCCATCATGGCACCAAGTGAGTAAATAGCAATTAGCCAAACTGGAGTTCTACTGCCACGAATACTCAATGCAATTGAAAGCAAACCAATCATGAGAAGTAATGCACCAACAATTGTGCAGAAGAACATTGAGTTGACAATAAATGGAGGTAACTGCAAAGCTTCACGCTTATCGCTCCATACAAAGCTGATGTCGCCAGGCTTACCAAGGAAGCCGAAGAAAACAAGAATAACTAGCGATGCTACAACCAATGTGATTGGAGTTTTTAGACTCGGTCTCACAGTGGCAGAAGAGAACATGCCTGGGGTGACTTCTACATTTTTCATTACTTGATCACCTTTGCTTCTTTAGCTTTCTTTGTTGCTTCAATAACCTTTATTCCTGGAGCAGGAAGTCGATAGAAGGCTCTAATAATTGGCGGTGCTGCAATAAAGAGAACAATCAACGCCTTCACAACTCCTAGAACTTCAGGAGAAACTCCGGCTACCTGCATAGTTGCAGATCCTGCCTTGAATGCACCGAACAAGAGTCCAGCCATTACAACTCCACCAGCTCTAGAACCACCAAGGAGAGCAACGGTAATGGCATCAAAACCAATACCTGCCTCGATGCTTGTGGTCAGACCACCATCAACGCTTAGACCTTGGTTAGCAGCTGCTAATCCAGAGAAACCTGCAGAGATAGCCAAGGCCCAAACGAAAGTGTTTTCCACTTTGATACCAGCAGCTTTTGCAGCTGATGGGTTGTGTCCAACCATTCTGAATCTAAATCCAAATGTGGACTTCTCCATCAACCACCAGTAGAAGACCACGGACAAGACCGCAAAGATCAATCCATAGTGCAACTGGAAGTCAGGACCGAATAGCAAACCAAGGCGAGCGGTATCGTCAGGGTTATCTGACTTAGGTGTTCCACCGCCACCTTCTTCTAGTAGAAGGTTTGGTTGTCTTAGAAGATATGTGAACAATGACAGAGCAACGTAGTTCAACATAATTGTCACGATAACTTCGTGAGCACCCGTTCTAGCTTTAAGAACACCAACAATCATTCCCCAAACCATCGCACAAACAACAGCAGCGAATACTGCTGCAAGCATGTGGATGATGATTGGCATTTCTAGTCGAGTAGCAACAAATGTTGAACCGGCAAGACCTACAAGAATCTGTCCTGTTGCGCCAATGTTGAATAGACCAACTCGGAAGGTTAGAGCAACACCCAAACCAGCCATGATTAGAGGAGCTGCAAATCTAAGAGTTTCAGTGAATGGGCGAATGGCAGTTACAAAGCTATCTGCGCCGAAGTTGATGATGGATCCTGTGAAAAGAGCACCATAGCCATCTTGGATGGTCCACCATACAGTTGATAGAGCCATGCTTGGATCTGAACCAAAGTTAGCCCAGGCCTTCACAACGCTCTTATCGAAGACCACCATGAAGATAGCTCCGATGATGAATCCAAGTAGAACTGAAAGAGCGATTCTTACTGGATCGCCAGCCATGATTTCATGTAGAACGCTGGTGGCTTTATCTTGAGCAGGTTTTGCTGCTACTTCTTTTTTCTTACTCATGCTGCAATACCTGCCATCATCTTTCCAAGTTTTTCTCTTGTGGTCTTTGCATCAACAATTCCAACTATGCGACCTCTATACATAACAGCGATGCGGTCAGCTAGAGCGAGAACTTCATCTAGCTCTGTTGAGATAATCACAACTGTCTTGCCTGCATCACGGGCAGCAACAATCTGCTCATGAATAAACTCGATTGACCCAACGTCAACACCACGCGTTGGCTGGGATGCAATCAGAACCCTAAGG
>JBEDBW010000029.1:0-6540 GCA_041177045.1 Actinomycetota bacterium
AGTAAGGGTAAGAAGGTGAGTGGCTAATGGCGATAGAGATTAGACAAGCCACAGTGTTAGATCTGCCTGAAATCATGAAGTTAGAAGTCGCTAGCTTTGCTAATGATGCTTGGCCTGAAGAAACTTTCAAATCTGAGTTAGCAGCTAAGCATACCTATTACATTCTTGCTCTGGAAGACAACTTAGTTGTTGGCTATGCAGGGTTGAGTAAATTACCTGGTAGCGATCAGGCCGATATTCAAACTATTGCTGTTAGAGAAGATAAGCGTGGTCTTGGTATTGGTAAATCTCTGATGGATACTTTGACGCTGCAAGCAACTGAATTAGGTGCAAGGGAAATCTTCTTAGAAGTAAGAGCAGACAACTCAATTGCTCAGAAGTTATATAAGTTGTTTGGTTTCAAACAGATAGGCACACGTAAGAAGTATTACCAGCCAGATGGTGTTGATGCTTTCATCATGAAGACAGACGTAAGGCTTAAGACAAACAAGGAACCTGTGGTCTTAGGCATCGAAACCTCTTGTGATGAAACTGGAGTTGGAATTGTTAGAGGAAACCAACTGCTAGCCAACATCATCTCTTCAAGTATGGATAAGCATGCAATCTTTGGTGGAGTTGTTCCTGAGATTGCAGCTAGAGCGCACCTTGAAGCGCTAACACCCGTATTGGATGAAGCTCTAGAAAAAGCCAACCTAACACTTGATGACATTGATGCAATTGCTGTGACAAACGGACCAGGGCTAGCTGGAGCTCTAATGGTTGGAGTCGGTGCTGCCAAAGCATTAGCTGTTGCAACCGCTAAACCTATTTATGCTGTGAATCACTTAGTTGGTCACGTAGGAGCAGACATTCTTGATAGAGGGGAATTGAAGACTCCTACCATTGCTCTTTTGGTATCAGGTGGTCATACCTCTCTACTACTAGTTAGAGATCTACTGAATGATGTTGAACTACTTGGAGAAACTATTGATGATGCTGCGGGTGAAGCCTTCGATAAGGTTGCACGAGTTCTAGGGCTTAGCTACCCAGGTGGACCTGAAATAGATCGAGTGGCTAAAGAGGGTAATCCAAATGCCATTAGATTCCCTAGAGGTCTTACTCTGCCTAAAGACATGGAAAAGCATCGCTACGACTTCAGCTTCTCAGGATTGAAGACAGCGGTTGCTAGACATGTTGAACTAGCTGAATCAAAGGGCGAAGAGTTCTCTATTGCTGATGTTGCAGCTAGCTTCAGAGAAGCAGTAGCTGATGTGTTGATCAAGAAGGCAGTTAGTGCCTGTAAAGAATTTGATGTTCCAAGGCTTCTTCTTGGTGGTGGGGTAGTAGCAAACGCAAGACTTCGAGAGGTAGCTAAAGAACAGTGTGAAGCCAATGGGATTGAACTTAGGATTCCACCATTCTCACTCTGCACAGACAATGGAGCGATGATTGCTGCTATTGGTGCTCAATTGATAATGGCTGGCAGAGCACCAAGCACACTGAACTTCTCAGCAGAGTCGACACTGCCTGTGACAACTGTTCAGTCCTAGAGTGGCTTGACTACTAGAACTCTGTGAGCTCCATCAACTCTTGTAACAATTAGAGTTGCTGATTCAGAACCTCTAGGGTCTAGTTCTCTTCTTAGCTGTTCAGGAGTAATGTCTGCTCCACGCTTTTTGATCTCTAGAGTTCCAATATTCTTTTCTCTCAAGTAAGCCTTCAGCTTCTTTCTATCAAAGACCAGGTTCTCTAATACTTCATAGCCCTTGAGCCAAGGTGAACTTACTTCTTTATCCCCAGATAGATAAGCAATCTCGTTAGAGAAGATGTTTAGTCCTAATTGTTCTGCAAGGTCACCTACGAGGTGAGATCTAATTACTGCAGCGTCAGGTTCGTATAGATACTTACCTAAATCTCCAATAGGAGCATCTAGTCTTTCAATGTTTTCACTTGTAATTTCATGAGTTCCAGTTGGTGTGAGGAGCAGGGCTGCTCTCTTTATGTTTTCTCGTCTTAGAGAACCAAAGTAGAGAGTCAGCTCTACTAGGTCGCCATGATCAGATACCCAAACAGCTTCAGCGTCATCAGGGATATCTTTGTGGTCCATACCTGGACCTAGTTTCACAATGGTTGGTTTTGCTCTTGCGGCTTCTAGAACAAAATCAAAAGAAGGACTGAAATCATTGATGTCGTATTTACGTTTATTAATGTTTGTTTTTGAATCTTTGAGGTCACGTCTGGCAGGATCTAGAAACAAACCTTCGAACTTATCAAGGTTCACTTTTGTGACATCACCTTGTTCAACAGTTACATTGTCAAAACCTGCAAGGTTATAGGTAGCGATAGCTGCTGTTACTTCGTCTAGTTCGATCGCTGTGACATCTATATCTAGACTGGCGAAGGCTAGAGTCTCCGCACCAATCCCACATCCCAGATCGGCAATCTTTGTTATGCCATTAGATCTAAATCGACCCGCGTGGATGGCTGCGACTTTTAGTCTTGATGCCTGTTCTAGTCCTTCTTCCGTAAAGAACATGCGTTCAGCAAATTCTCCGAACTTGGCCTTAGCTCTTCTTCTGAGTTTGACCTGGGTTAGAACTGTTGCAACTAGCTCAGCGGGGTGACCCTTACCTCTTAGCTTGGAAACGACTTTGACCATGTCTGCTTTGGAGTCGATTTCTCCAACTTCGGCTAGGAGAGCCTGCCCTTCGGGGCTGATGAGGCTCAAAAAGCCGGTGCGGTCCATAAACTAACGCTAACAGCGAAGAGTTAGCACTCTGGTTGCATGAGTGCTAAAAAGAGATAAACTTGTGCCGAAGGTGTGTTTTTCACCTAAATCCAGTCAATAAAGAAGAGGTTCACGTGTCGGTTTCAATCAAGCCACTAGAAGATCGTATTGTCGTTCTCCCAGTTGAGGCAGAGCAGGTTACTGCTTCAGGTCTGGTAATCCCAGATACCGCTAAGGAAAAGCCTCAGGAAGCCGAAGTTGTCGCAGTTGGCCCAGGCCGCGTAGATGACAACGGTAACCGCGTCCCACTGGACATCTCAGTTGGAGACCGAGTTATTTTCTCAAAGTACGGCGGCACAGAGCTAAAGTACAACGGCAAAGAGTACCTAGTGCTTTCAGCTAGAGACGTTCTAGCCATCGTAGAGCGCTAAAGAGCCAACCTAAGCCAAAGAATAACCTCGAGCTAAGCTCGAGGTTTTCTCTTTAAAGAGGTATACGGTTAGTAATTATCTATAAATAATTGAGGAACAATCAGCATGGCAAAACCAGAGGAACCCGTAAACGACGATGACGTCGTGGCGGTGCCCCTAAGACACCCATGGCGCTGGATCTCAGGAATAGCAGCTGTACTTCTACTTCTAAACTTTATTTATTCAGTAGTTTCAGCCAAGTCCATCCAGCACGACATTGTCTCTAAGTACCTCTTTGATGTTCGCATCCTAGAAGGTGCTCTCGTCACTGTTTTGGTAACAGTTGTTTGTATGTCAATCGGTACCGTTCTTGCAACACTGCTTGCAATTATGAAACTCAGTGTGAATCCACTTTTGCGTTGGCTAGCTACCGGCTACATTGAATTCTTTAGAGGAACACCTTTGCTATTGCAGATTGTGTTCTGGGGATATCTAGGAATCATCTTCCCGGAACTGTTCTTAGGTATTCCTTTCACAGACATCGTCTTCTTTAGTGGTGAGACAAGCGATATCATTCCTGCCATAGTTGCCGGTGTTATTGCTCTATCTCTAAACGAAGCAGCTTACTCAGCTGAAATTGTTAGAGCAGGTATCTTGGCTGTTGATCACGGTCAAACAGAAGCTGCTAAGTCTCTAGGAATGTCTAGCAAATACACGATGAGAAGAATTGTTCTTCCACAAGCCATGCGTGTGATCATTCCACCAATGGGTAATGAATTCATCGGTATGTTGAAGAACACCTCCTTGCTACAAGTTATTGCAGTTGCTGAACTCTATACTCAAGCAAGCACTATCTCTTCAGCGAACCTAGCTCAGATTGAACTTCTTATCGTCAGCGGATTCTGGTACTTGCTCATGACAACCGTTCTTGGTTTCCCTCAGCGAGCTCTTGAGAAGAAATACGGCAGAGGTTTTGAAGCTGTCGGCGGTAGACCTGCTCCTAGAACATTTAAGGTAGGTAAGCGCTGATGAATCAAGTAATGGTGGATGCAAGAAGCGTACGTAAGAGCTACGGTTCTAATGATGTCTTGAATGGAATTTCTCTAACTGTTGAGCAGGGTGAAGTTCTCTGCATTATTGGTCCTTCTGGTTCAGGTAAGTCAACATTCCTTAGATGCCTAAACCACTTGGAATCAATCAATGGTGGCCGTATCTACGTAAACGGTGAACTTATGGGTTACCGCCAGGTTGGCAATGTACTTTATGAAATGAAGTCAAAAGATATCGCTAAAGCTCGTCAGGGTATTGGCATGGTGTTCCAACGCTTCAACCTTTTCCCTCACTTGACTGCCCTGCAGAACATTATTGAGGCTCCTATTGGAGTTGCCGGAATGAATCCTGAAGAAGCTAAGACTCTTGGCTTAGAACTACTTGAGCAGGTAGGTCTTGGAGACAAGGGAGATCACTACCCTTCTCAGCTATCAGGTGGACAGCAGCAGAGAGTGGCTATCGCTAGAGCGCTAGCTATGAAACCTAAGTTGATGCTCTTTGATGAGCCAACCTCAGCCCTGGACCCTGAACTAGTAGGGGATGTGCTGGATGTTATGAAGAACTTGGCTAAAGCAGGTATGACCATGATCGTGGTTACCCACGAAATGGGCTTTGCCAAGGAAGTAGCTGACAAGGTGGTCTTTATAGATAAGGGTCAGATCGTTGAATCTGGCTCTCCTAAGCAGGTTTTGGACAACCCTCAGGAAGCAAGAACTAGAGCGTTCCTGAATAAAGTCCTCTAGAGTTATCCCAAGTAAAAAACCCACAAATAGAAAGAGAAGACACATGGCAATAAAGAAACTCGGTTTCGCAGCCGTAATGACAGCTGGCCTTCTAGTGCTAACTGGTTGTGCAAGCGGACCAAACAATGGTGTTGACCAGTCAAAGGTTGACAAAGCAGCTCAGGCACTATTGCCAGCTGAATACCTGGAGAACGGCATCGATGTTGCTAGCGACATCCCTTACGAGCCATTCGAGTTCTACGATGAAGACGGCAACCTAACCGGTGTTGACGTTGAACTAGGCGCGCTAATTGGCCAGAAGCTTGGAATAGAACTACGTTTCAACAAAACAGTTTTTGACACCATTATCGCTAACCTTGAGGCGGGTACAAACGACATCATCATCTCTTCAATGAGCGACACTGTTGAGCGTCAGGCAAAGGTTGACTTTGTTGACTACCACATCGGTGGATCACAGATGATTGTTGCTGAAGGTAACCCAGAGAACATCACTAACCCAATGAGTCTTTGTGGCAAGACTGTAATCGTTCAGAATGGAACCATTCACATCGACCTAGTTGGCACAATGTCTGAGAGCTGTAAGGTTTCAGGCAAGAAGGAAATCACTATCACTCAGCTACCTGACTCTCCAAGCATGCAGAACGCACTTCGTGCAGGCCAGGGAGACGCAGTAATGATGGACTCATTCGTAGCCCAGGATGCTGCTGCTAAGGCTGGAAACGGCGAGTACTTCGATGTAGTCAACGACCCAGACGCTCCTAACGGTTATGACGCTGGCTTCGTCGGTATTGCAATTCTGAAGAAGGACACTGATCTTCGTGATGCAATCCAGGCTGCTCTTCAGTCACTAATTGATGACGGACAGTACCAGGCTCTACTAGACAAGTGGAACATGTCTGATAACGCTGTTGTGAGCGCAAGCATCAACGGCACCAAGGAATAATTAGTTTCAAAGCTAAACGGGTCGGCATGAAAATGTCGGCCCGTTTTTCTTTGCCTGTTGAAAACAAAAGCACAGATCCTCTTCTCTCCTTATTCTCTTGAGATGAGAAAAACAAAAAGCCTAGGAGCAGCACTTCTTATTACGGCAGGAGTTGTTTACCTTGTTTCAATAGGTAACGCTAAACCTTTAGCTCCTGCACTCAAGGTTGGAGTTCTAGTTTCAGATAGTGGAGCCTTAGGGTTTGCTGGTCCCGTTCAAAGAGTTGCTGCCAAGATAGCCACTAGAGATCTAGCAGCTGCGGAAGAGCCTGTGAAGGTGGAGGTTAGTTATGCCGATGTCGGAGATACAGAAACTGAAAATAAAAGAGCAATAGCAAAGCTCCGAGCGTTAGGAGTTGATGTTCTACTTGCGCCAATACAGTCTGAGTCAGCTGGAGTGCTAGTTCAAACCAATGAGAAGAAACAAATTCCAATAATTTCAACAGCTGCTCTTTCCGATGACTTAGGTGCAACCAACTCAAAGCACTGGTTTTTTAGGTTGGCTACTAGTCCGAGCCAGGACTCTTTTGCCTTGGCAAAATTCATTACCAATTCTGCACCTAAGAGCGTGCTTATAGTTTTCGGTTCCCAACCTCAGAACAAGGAGCAGATGAAGTCTCTATCCTTCGGCCTAGTTCTTAATGGAATT
>JBEDBW010000030.1:0-7118 GCA_041177045.1 Actinomycetota bacterium
TGACCCAAACGCAGCAAAGACTCTTCCCTGAACCTCGTGCGGGGTTTCCTTGATCATCATTCCAACGCCATAGCTATTGATTGTTGCGTTAGCCATTCCAGCCACAAACCAAACCACCATAATTACCCAGTAGTTCGGAGCAAGTCCTACTGCCAATCCTGCAATGGACAGGATGGCCATTCCGTAGCCGAGGACAATTAGTTCGGTCTTTGGTTTTACCTTCTTTGCTCCTGCAACAGCACTGAACAGAAGAGTTCCAACAGCAAAGGCCGTTCCAACAAGTCCATAAATGAATGCGTCAGCACCCAAGATTTCGGTGACTAGGAAAACATCTCCAACGTTAACAACACCGATGCAAAGAATCATTCCGAAGACCAGAATCACAAGCGATCTAAGAAGGGGGCTTTGGAACATGAACTTGAACCCGCCGGCTATATCAGTTTTCTCTCCCGCTTTGAGTGCTTCAGGTTTGTGGTTGACCTTGATAAGGAACGGGACGAAAGCGATGAAAGTGGTAACAACCGCATCGATTATGAAAGTTATAAAGAAGCCTGTTTTAGAAACCAATATTCCCGCCACTGCTGGCCCAAACAATCCTGCGAGGGAGAAGTAACTCTGAATGGTTCCCATCGCCCTGCTGATGTCTTCTTTTTTAGCAAGAGTTGGAGTGAGCCTTCCCCAGGTAGGTCCAACAACAGATGCGCAAGAGTTAGCGATAAATAGAAAGAGCCATATTGCCCAGTTCTCTAGCGGTTGACTCAAAGCAAAGATTGATGCTCCACCAATAACTGATGCAATTGGAATTACCTGTCTAGTGCTGAATCGATCGGCGATGGTTCCAGAAATCGGTGCAAAGAGAATGGATGGAAGTGTTCCAACGATGAATAAAGCGGCTACTGCTGCTGGTCCTTGTTCTTTTTCTCTGAAGACAAGAGTAAAGATTGTTAGTTCAGTACCTAGAAGGCTAAATGCACGGGCTAAGGCCATGTATTGGATCTTTGACCACTGTGTCTTTACTGGTTCGATCAATTTGTTACTTACTTTCTAGCCAGTAGACGACTGTGTCGCCATAAGACTTCTCTTCCGTTACCTTTAGCTCTTCCGGCAGTTCAGGAACCGGAGTTCTTGAAGACCTTTCCAAAATAATCACTGCATCTTCTTTGAGGTGAGCAAGAAGTGCCGTGAGGTTTTCATTGATCTCTGTATTTGAAACCTCATAAGGAGGGTCAATGAAGACCAGGTCAAACTTGCTTGAGAAGGTAGCTAGGTAAGAACTGACTGACTTACCCTCGGCTCTGATGTCGCAATCCAACTCTTCTTTCTGGAGAGCAGCCTTGATCATTCTCTGGTTGGTGATGATGCCACCTAGAGCCTGCTTGTTGTTTTCAACAAGTAGGAGTGATCTTGCTCCACGGCTAGCCGCTTCAAATCCCAAAGCTCCGGTTCCCGCATAGAGATCTAAGACATCTGCCCCATCAATAAGGTCTAATGCCTCAAGGCGATTGAAGATACTCTCGCGAATACGGTCGGATGTTGGCCTCGTTACTTTTGCTGGAGAGGCTAGTGTTCTTGAGCCGGCGATACCGCCAATGATTCTGGTCATAGTGTCCCTAGCCTAACTTGTCCTAGGCTTCGGCGAAGATTGACTCATGTTGTTACCGCTAACGCCTCTAGACCGCCTGATAGGCGATAAGACCGCTAAGGCATTGGCCAAGAACCTAAATGTCAAGACTGCAGCAGACCTACTTCAGCATTACCCAAGAAGGTATTCCTCCAGAGGTGAACTAACGCCAATCAAAGAGATACCTGTCGGCGAGACAGTAACCCTTGTTGCTGACGTGGTCGAGGTCTATGAAAGACGCATGAAGGGTAAATCAGGCGTCATCCTAGAAGTGAAGCTAACCGATGGTGAAGGCTTTGTAACCGCAACTTTCTTCAACCAAGCATGGAGAGCTCAGAAGCTAAGACCTGGAGTTAGAGGTCTTTGGGCAGGAAAGATTGGTAGCTACCAAAACAAACTTCAACTAGCTCATCCTGATTATGAACTCTTTGGTGACGAGATTGAAGATGAAGTTGCTAAAGCCTGGGCTGAACTGCCAATTCCTATTTACCCTGCATCATCAACTTGTTCCACCTGGATGATTCAAAGAGCCATGCGAGTAGTTCTCGATGTTGTTCCAACTATCGAAGATGAAGTTCCTGAAGAGCTAAGAAAGAAACATGATCTTCTAGAACTTCACGATGCAATTGTGAAGATTCACCAACCTGCCAACATGGGGGATTGGATGGCAGCTAGAGATACCTTGAGGTACCACGAGGCATTTATCCTCCAATCAACCTTGGTGAAAAGAAGACTTGAGAATCAACATCAGAAGAGCACAAGTCGTGTTTCAACTGAGAAGGGCTATCTCTATCGATTCGATGAAAGCCTTCCATTCACTTTGACTAATGGGCAGATAACCATTGGACAAGACATTGCTGAAGATCTGTCTCAATCACATCCCATGAACCGACTGCTTCAAGGTGAAGTCGGATCAGGTAAAACTTTGGTTGCTGTTAGAGCGATGCTCACAGTCGCTGATAGCCAAGGGCAGTCAGCACTTCTTGCCCCAACAGAAGTTCTAGCTGCCCAACACTTCAAATCTATTGAGCGAACACTTGGACCAAAGTTAGCTAAAGAACTTGGACTTACTTTGCTAACTGGACAACTAAATGCAGCGGACAAAAAGACTGCTCTTTTGAACATGGTTTCAGGCAAGGCAAAGATTGTTGTTGGAACTCACGCTTTGTTTGCAAGCAAAGTTGAGTTCTTTGATTTGGGTTTGATTGTTGTTGACGAACAGCATCGTTTCGGAGTTGACCAAAGAGAAGCACTAAGGCTCAAGGGCAAATTGCCTCCACATGTTCTAACTATGACCGCAACACCAATTCCTAGAACATTGGCTGTAACAGTCTTTGGTGATCTAGATGTTTCAATATTGACCGAGCTACCAGCAGGTAGACAGGCCATCACCTCACACGTAATCACAGACGATCAGCCAGCGCTGGTAGCCAGAGTGTGGCAAAGAGTTGCTGAAGAAGTATCTAATGGCAGACAAGCCTTCGTGGTTTGTCCACGCATTGATGAATCTGATGAGGGTGAAGAACTTATTGCAAGTGGTGGAGCTGCTCAAGAAGATGAAGAGTTCCTTGAAGAAGGTAAGACTCCTAAACCTAAGAGGCCATTAGCAGCAGCCATAAGTGTTGCTGAAGCATTAAAGAAAAACCCTGCACTGCAAGGCTTAAAGATTTCTGTTCTTCACGGCAGACAGTCTTCTGAAGAGAAGAATGAAATCATGACAGCTTTCTCAAACAAAGAGATTGATGTTCTAGTTTCAACCACTGTTATAGAAGTTGGTGTTGATGTTCCAAATGCCACCACCATGGTCATTCTCGATGCAGACCGATTCGGAATTTCACAACTTCATCAGCTAAGAGGCCGTGTTGGTCGAGGGGGATTACCTGGTCTTTGTTTGATGTTGACAAGTGCTGAGCAAGATTCGTTGGCTCTTGAGAGGGTACAAGCAGTTGCTTCGACCATCGATGGCTTCAAGCTAAGTGAGATCGACCTTGAACTAAGACGTGAGGGAGATGTTCTAGGAGCTAACCAATCGGGTGGCAGATCTAGCCTCAAGCTCCTTCGAGTATTAGCTGATAGCAAGATGATTCAAGAAGCCAGAGCAGAGGTCATCGAGCTATTTGAAGCTGATCCAACCTTAGAAAAGCACCCGTCATTGGCTCAGTGCCTAGACCAACTAGATAAACAAAGACAAGACTTTCTAACTAAGTCATAGTCGGCTAACCTAATCTCATGGCCATTGCCGTTTATCCAGGTTCCTTCGACCCGTTCACCTACGGTCACCTCGATATCGCTACCCGTGCTGCCAAGATGTTTGAAACAGTCCATATCGTGGTTGTTCATAACCCAGCTAAGAATCCACGTCTAACCACAACGCAAAGAGTTGACCTAATTACTGAGATTCTCAAGAACAAGCCGGGAAACTTTGTTGTTAGTTCCCTAGACACAGGTCTGTTAGTTGATTACTGCAAGAGCCTTGGGGCAGATGCTTTGGTCAAGGGCGTGAGAACCAATGTTGATTTGGATTATGAATTGCCTATGGCTCAGGTCAATAGAGACCTAAGTGGCATTGAGACTATCTTTATTCCAGCAGATCCAACCCATGGTTTTGTTTCCTCCTCTTTGGTCAAGCAGGTCTTTGATCTTGGGGGAGACATCAGCAAATACGTTCCTTTAGAGGTAGTAAAGGCTTTATCTAAATAATGACAAACTTCCTTATTTCAGTGCATGATCTAATGCACAAGCCAGGCCACATGCGTGAACTGGAGAGCACAGTTGCCCTAGGTGCCAAGCTAGGCGAAGGCTTAGCGAATGTCCCAAAGGGCCAGAATATCGACCTGAAACTGCGTTTAGAGGGCGTTCATGAGGGTATTTATGTCTCTGGTGGGCTCAAAACAGTGGCTGTTGCTGAGTGTTCTAGATGCCTAGAGCCAGTTACTGTGCCGCTTCAGGTAGATATTCAGGAGCTTTTCGCCTATTCTTTACAGGTAGAAGATGACTTGGTCATTCAAGCCGAACAAATCGACTTGGAACCAATAATCATTGATTCGGTAGTTCTCAATCTTCCGTTCACCCCAATTTGTAGTGCTGACTGTCTTGGTCTGTGTTCAGAGTGTGGTGTTAGGTTGAATGAAAACCCAGATCACGCTCATGAAGCCCCGATTGATTCGCGGTGGAATGAACTCAAGAAACTTGCTCAAGAAAGTGAAGACTGATGCCAGTACCAAAGAGACGCCTATCGAGATCAAACACTCGTCACCGTCGTTCAGCATGGATTGCAACTAACACACAGTTGGTTAAGACAGTTGAGAACGGTAAGACCGTTTACAGCTTGCCTCACCGTGCTCGTGCCGTAGAAGACGCTAATGGCGTTGTTCAGTTCTACGAGTACAAGGGCCGCAAGGTAGCAGACGCCTAAACTTCGGTTCACACCTTGAACTACGCCACGCTTATTCAAAGACTTGGCATAAGTATTGAAGCGGAACTGCTGGAGTTAGCTCTAACCCACAGTTCTTACGCTTACGAGAACGGCAAAATACCCAACAACGAACGCCTAGAGTTTTTAGGCGATTCAGTGTTGGGTTTTGTCGTAGCAGGGCATGTCTATTCCGAGAATCCAGATCTTGATGAAGGTTCACTTTCACGCTTACGCAGTGCAACTGTTTCAGCAAAAACTTTAGCTATCGCTGCAAACCAAATCGGTCTCGGAGAATTCGTTCGCCTAGGTAAAGGTGAACTTTCTACCGGGGGACAAACAAAGACAAACATTCTTGCTGACACCTTTGAAGCAATCATTGGAGCAGCTTATTTGTCTGGTGGTTTAGCACCTGCTAAATCAATCATTGATTCTCTAGTTCTTCCTCTGCTTAGTTCAGAAGATGAACTTCTAGAAACATCAGAACCTAGAACTGTTTTGAGTGAACTACTTAAATCTCTTGGTAAATCAGGTGCTTCTTTTGAAGTTACCCATGAAGGACCTGATCACGATAGAACTTTCTTCGCAGAAGTAATTGTTGATGGTGCTGCTATTTCTAAAGGCTCAGGTCGCACCCGCAAAGCTGCTGAAGCTCAGGCTGCTGTTGAAGCGCTTAAAACTCTTCGAGGTTAGTTATGCCTGAGTTACCAGAAGTTGAAACTGTTAGAGCAGGTCTTGCTGAAGTTGTTGCCGGAGCAAAAGTAACCAAAGTTCAAATCCATGATGTTAGAAGTTTGAAGAGACATCCTGCATCTTCAGGTGATTTTGTTGAAACTCTTACCGGTAGAACTATTCAGGCTGCTGTTCGCAGAGGTAAGTTTCTCTGGCTACCACTAAATCAAAAGAAGAATGAACCGCAGCTAGCTCTTATTGGTCATCTTGGTATGAGCGGTCAGATGTTGCTTAGAACTCCTGGTTTCACTCCTGATGCTCTTACTCGAGTGACTATTTATCTGAAGGCATCAGATGGTCAAAAGTATGAACTTAGATTTGTTGACCAGAGAATCTTTGGTTCTTTAGCTATTGATGTCATGCAGGCAACCGAAGATGGTATGCCGGGGGGCTATAGCGGGGCAGACCATTCTGCTCAGACTTGGTTCAACATGATTCCTAACCAGGTGGCTCATATTTCTAGAGATCCACTTGATCCTTCATTTAACGTTGATGAGATCTTGAACAAGTTCAAGAAGAAGAACTCAGGTATCAAGAGAGTTCTCTTAGATCAAGGGGTTCTGAGCGGTATTGGGAATATCTATGCAATCTCTTTGGTTAGCCAAGATTCACTACGACCAGCCAGCAGCAAGCCTTTCAAAGCCAAAGGCTAAAGAGCTCCTTGAGCATGTTCGGATTGTGTTGGCCAATGCCTGTGAGGCTGGGGGGACCAGCTTCGATGAGCAATACAAGAACATCAATGGCGAATCGGGGTATTTCAGCATTAGCCTCAATGCCTATGGGCTAACTGGACTTCCTTGTAAGAGGTGTGGCAGAGCCATCAAGCGGGAGAACTGGATGAACCGAGGGTCCCATTTCTGCCCGAGTTGTCAAAGACTTAGGCGATAAATAGGCCTAACAGGGGTCAAATATGGCTTTACGGCCAAGTGAGGCCCTCAGATAAGGTAATTTTTATAAAGACCCCTAAGTTTGGGCTTTTAGCCCTTACGCCCTCCTACGAAAGCGAACTGTTTTGCATCTGAAAAGCCTGACCCTCAAGGGCTTTAAGTCGTTCGCGAATCCAACGACTTTCATCCTTGAAAAAGGTGTAACCGCGGTCGTTGGACCTAACGGTTCAGGTAAATCTAACGTTGTTGATGCACTCGCCTGGGTAATGGGTGAGCAAGGAGCTAAGACTCTTCGCGGTGGCAAGATGGAAGACGTTATCTTCGCTGGTACTGCAACTAAGGGTCCTCTGGGTAGAGCAGAAGTTTCTCTAACAATTGATAACACCGATGGTGCTCTACCAATTGATTACACCGAAGTCACCATATCAAGAACACTATTTAGAAATGGTGGATCTGAGTATGCGAT
>JBEDBW010000031.1:0-6299 GCA_041177045.1 Actinomycetota bacterium
GAGCAAACAAGAGGTCTCTTGCCTCAAGAAGTGCAACATCTTCTGGGTCAACCACTTCACCCTTAGGCAGTAGTTCCGCAATCTTTAGATCTAGAAGGGTTGCCGCTACTACTAAGAATTCGCTCGCTTCTTCAAGTTGGTCTATCTCTTCAAGAGTTCTAACGTAAGCAATGAAGTCATTGGTTACCTGGCTTAGCGAAATAGAGGTTAGGTCTAGCTGATGCTTAGAAACTAAAGAAAGTAAAAGATCAAACGGGCCTTCAAAGTTACCGATGTTGAGTGAGAAGCCGCTTGAACTAGATTCGTCTACCTCACTATGGAGCGCAACCACGTTCAACCATCTCTCTTGCTAATGCACGGTAAAGCTCTGCCGCTTCCGATGAAGGAGCTGACTGTGTAACTGGACGACCTGCCTCTGATGAATCTTTGAACTTAACAGTGTGCTTGATAACAGTTCTAAAAACAGTGTCGTCGTAGTCTTCATAAAGCTGGTTCAGCATGTTTCTTGAGTGCAGTGTTCTAGAGTCATACATCGTTGCCAAGATGCCATCGATCTTTAGACCTTCATTCAGTCTCTCTTTGACTAGATCAACTGTGTGGTTGATTAGAAGTTCTAAACCTTTAAGGGCAAAGTAATCACACGCAACAGGAATCATTACACCGTGAGCTGCTGTTAGTGCGTTTACTGTCAGAAGTCCTAGAGAAGGTTGACAGTCAATCATGATTACGTCATAGTCACCAAGAATTGGACGAAGAACTCCTGCCAAGATTCTCTCTCGACCAGGTTCAGCAACTAGTTGGATTTCAGCAGCAGAAAGTTGAATGTTTGCAGGAATTAGATCTAATCCTGGAACTGAGGTACTGACAATTACATCTTTTGCACTTAGTTTTCTGTCGAGCATCAAGTCATAGACAGTCTTTACATCTTCGTTGACAACACCAAGCCCTCTTGAAAGAGCACCTTGAGGATCAAAATCAACTAGAAGAACTTTGCGACCATATTCAGCAAGTGCAGCTGCAGTGTTAATGGTTGTTGTTGTTTTACCGACGCCACCTTTTTGATTACAGAGGGCGATGATTCTCGCTGGGCCGTGACTAGTTAGTCTCTTGGGAATTGGAAACCGTCCGTCGGTGTTTTTACCTGACATTTGTTTAGTTTCCTCTCTGGCTTCACAGCAGTAAGTCCTTAGTTTCTATGCCAACCAAGGCTGTATCTTTACCCCTAAATACTACCGCTGTGCTCGGGGGTGGCTGCTCGCATAGATCTCTCTAAGGGCATCCACGGTAACCAAGGTATAGATCTGGGTGGTGGTCACAGAGGCGTGCCCCAAAAGCTCTTGGACCACACGGACATCGGCCCCTCCCTCGAGAAGGTGGGTGGCAAACGAGTGCCTAAATGTATGCGGTGAGACCTCTACCCCGAGCTTTGCCGCCTGAGCTGAAGTACTGATTATCTGCCAGATGCTCTGCCTTGATAGCCTAGAACCTCGCTGATTGAGAAACAGGGCTGGGGTTCCCAGCGACAGAGTTGCCAGAGTTGGCCGGACTCGAACCAGGTAGGCCGCTACTGCTGCCTGTGCGTATTTCCCAACAGGGACAATTCGTTCCTTTGAACCCTTACCGAACAGTCTGACTATTTCAGGGTCAATGAGATCATCTAGATCCATGTTCACAATCTCAGAAACTCTGGCCCCAGTGGCATAAAGAAGTTCAAGGATTGCTCTATCTCTAACGCGGATGATATCTGCTGCACCAGCAACATCATCTGGCTCAGGTCCAGCTGCTTTGAGAAGAGCTTCGATCTCTTGGATTGAGATTGCTTTAGGAAGTCTTTTCGGTGCTTTAGGTGGCTTAACGGCAGCGGAAACATCGTTGTCGGATATTCCTTCAAAGAGCATGAACTTATGGAAGCCTCTTACTGCAGCCAAGATTCTTGCAACTGATGTGGCGACTAATCCTTTTTCAGAAACTAGAGCCTGTGCAAAGTTTCTAACCACTATCTCAGTTATCTCTGCTGAATCAGTGATGCCTATTTTTTCAAGAGCTTCTAGATACTTACCCAAATCCCGCTTATAGGCAAGAAGGGTGTTTTTCGCCATGCCACGTTCGATGGTCAGATGGCGAAGATAGCCATCAACGCTTCTCTGTAGGCTAGCCAACTTTAGTCTGCTTTATTACTGAACAGACGTCCTGCTAGTGCAGCCTTGATTAGTCCATGGAACAACGGGTGAGCCTTTGTAGGTCTAGATAGGAACTCAGGGTGGGCTTGAGTAGATACGTAGTAAGGGTGAACCTCTCTAGGAAGTTCAACAAACTCAACAAGATTGCCATCAGGAGAAGTTCCAGAGAACACTAAGCCCGCTGCTGAGATTTGATCTCTGAAGCTGTTGTTAACTTCATAACGGTGGCGATGACGTTCGTGAACTGTTGTCTTGCCATAAGTTTCAGCGATAACGCTTCCTTCTTGAAGCTTTGCTTCAAAGAGACCAAGTCTCATGGTTGCTCCCATGTCGCCTGATGCAAGAATGTCTACCTGCTCGGCCATGGTTGCAATGACTGGGTACTTGGTGTCTGATTCAAACTCAGTAGAAGAAGCTCCTTCTAACCCAACAACGTTTCTTGCATACTCAATAACCATGCATTGCAAGCCAAGACATAGTCCTAAAGTTGGAATTCCATTTTCTCGAGCAAACTTTAGAGCTCCGAGTTTGCCTTCGATGCCTCGAACTCCGAAACCACCAGGCACACAAATAGCATCAACGTCACTTAGGTGAGTTCTCGCTCCATCCTCAGTGTCACAAAGATCGCTAGCTACCCACTTGATGTTTACCTTGACCTGTTCGGCAAAGCCACCTGCACGCAGTGCTTCGGTCACTGAAAGATAAGCGTCTGGAAGATCTATGTACTTTCCAACAAGGGCAACGTTGACTTCAGCCAATGGCTCATGAACAGCGTTTAGCACGCTGCTCCATCTAGTCCAATCAACTTCTTTAGCAGTTAGACCTAGGTGGTTGATGATGTATGAATCAAGTCCTTCGTCGTGAACAACGCTAGGGATGTCATAAATGCTGTTTGCATCTGCTGCATTGATTACGGCCTCTAGGTCAACATCACACATAAGAGCAATCTTCTTCTTGATTGCATCTCCGATAGGTCTATCGCTGCGACAAACAATAGCGTCAGGCTGAATACCTGTTGAGCGAAGAGTTGCAACAGAGTGCTGTGTTGGCTTGGTCTTTAGCTCACCACTTGGTGCTAGGTATGGAACAAGAGATACGTGAGCAAAGAAGACCTTGTCTCTACCGAGTTCGTGTCTTACTTGACGAGCGGCTTCGATAAATGGCAAAGACTCAATATCACCAACAGTTCCACCGATCTCAGTGATGATTACATCTGGAGCCGGATCTTCAAATGCTTGAAGACGCATTCTTCTCTTGATCTCATCGGTGATGTGTGGGATGACCTGAACGGTATCACCAAGGTAGCCACCAGCTCTTTCCTTGCGGATAACTTCGCTATAAATCTGACCAGTAGTAACGTTTGCAGATTGTGAGAGGTTGATGTCTAGGAAACGTTCGTAGTGACCGATATCAAGGTCTGTCTCAGCTCCATCATCAGTTACGAATACTTCACCGTGCTGGAAAGGGTTCATGGTGCCTGGGTCAACGTTTAGGTAAGGGTCTAGTTTCTGCATAACAACAGAAAGTCCACGGGCTCTAAGTAGGTTCCCCAAACTGGCGGCCGTAAGGCCCTTGCCTAGTGAGGAAGCAACCCCACCGGTCACAAATATGTGTCTTGATTTACCAGAATCCATCGCATCAGCCATGGAATTTAACATTAGCAGGTGCTCTGGCAAGCCTCCAACTTTGAGTTACTAGACATGCCGAATGGCTTCAAAAGTTATCTTTAGTTATGAATTCTTGGCGAGCTCTAAAAGCTCAAGGGCAGCAGATTGGGCAGTCTCAGAGTCAGACAATCCAGATAGCATCCTTGCTAGTTCCTCCGCTTTGGCTGATTGATCCAAGACCAACACATCACTTGCGGTAAACATCGCATCCGAGGTCTTGATAATCGCTAGGTGTTGGTCGGCAAAAGCCGCTACCTGTGCCAAGTGAGTCACCACAATCACCTGAGCATTCTTGGCTAACTTAGCTAAGCGACGACCAACCTCGATTGCAGCAGCACCACCTACCCCAGCATCAACCTCATCAAAGATAAAGGTCGGTGCACTATCGGATTCAGCAAGGATGACTTCAAGAGCCAGCATGATTCGGCTTAGTTCACCACCTGAAGCTCCTTTACCAATAGGTCTAGGCTCAGCCCCTGCATAAGACTCAAGCAAGAAACTGACATTGTCTAAACCTGTTGTTGAGAGGGTTTCTGTCGCTTCAATTTCAACATGAAGTTTTGAACCTGACATCGCAAGAGCGACTAACTCACTGGTAACTCTCTCACCAAGTTGCTTAGCGGCAGTTTCTCGGCTCTTTGATATCTCTTGAGCCAATTTCCTTGCGCGAGATTCTAAGTCCGCTACTCGAGTGGTTAGTTCTTCAACACGTTCGGTTGAGCTGTCTAGATCTAGAAGTCTCTGACTTGAATTCTTTTCATACTCAAGAAGATCTTCTATGGTTGGGCCGAATCTGCGAAGAGCAGATGTGATTTCGCTTCTACGAGATTGAATTTCATCCAAGCTCATTGAGCTCTCTGATTCAAGTGATGATAGATAACTTGCCAATTCAACGGCAACATCATTCAGGTTCTCGATGACTTCACTCAGCTTTGATGCTGTTTGCTCTAGAGAAGAATCGTGGGTAGACGCGTTCTCAATGGCTTTGCGTGCCTTGCCAACTAATCCAACAGCATCTACTCCATCGAAAGAATCTGACAGCAATGCTTCGTGAGCCAAGCCAACGGATGCTCTCAAGTCTTCGGTATGAGTCAGACGCTTGGCTAGATCCGCTAGCTCAACATCTTCATTTGGCTTGATTGCCAACTTGGCCAAGAGCTCAAGAGCTTCGGTAAGTTCCTCTATCTGGGCTGCTCTCGTGGAATCACTTTTTAGAACTTCATCCAGCTGGGCTTTAGCAGAACGCCAAGAGTTGTAGCTCTCAAGATACACAGCAATTAGTTCTTGATGTTTTCTTCCAGCAAACCTATCCAGGGCAACTCTTTGAGCAACGGGAGATTTCAGTCTGATTTGATCTGATTGGCCATGAACAACGACTAGATGCTCTGCCAATTCGTTTAGTAGCCCAACCGGAGCTGTTCTACCGCCGATTACTGCTTTAGACCTTGAATCATTTCCTACTGTTCTAACTAGTAGGAGTTCTCCGTCTTCAACTAGAGCTCCTGCTTCTTCGGCTTTTTGAATAGCTGGACTATTTGAACTAAGTTTCCAGTTGCCTTCAAGAATTGCTTGAGCAGAACCAGCTCGGATCATTCCTGAATCAGCTCTGGCACCTAGTAAAAGACCTAGAGCTGTGAGCACCATTGTTTTACCTGCACCGGTTTCACCGGTTAGTACAGTAAGGCCTGGATGAAAGTTGAGCTTAGCTTCGCTGATGACACCGAGGTCGCGAATAAAAATGTCTTCTATCATTTGTTGCTGCTTTGACTAGCCTTGGTCTGTGTTTTCAGGGCCACGCCAGCCAGTCACAGGAAGTGCAAACTTCTTCACAAGACGGTCGGTGAACGGGCTTTGACGAAGTCTTGCAAGTCGAACAGACTTTTGTGACTTTGAAACCTCAACTCTTGCACCAACTGGAAGATCATGGGTTCTTCGCCCGTCGCACCAAAGGACACCAGTTCCTGCTGAGCGATCTAATACTTCGACAGCAAGAAGTGATCTTGGGCTAATAACCATTGGCCTCGAGAAAAGTGCATGCGCTGATAGTGGAACCATCAACATTGCATCCACGCTTGGCCAAACTACTGGTCCACCGGCACTGAATGCATAAGCGGTTGAACCGGTAGGAGTTGCCATGATGATTCCATCGCAACCAAAACTTGAAAGAGGCTTCTTGTCTATTTCAACAATGACTTCGAGCATGCGCTCGGCAGCACTCTTTTCAACTGTTGCTTCGTTTAGTGCCCAAGTTCTAAATACTTCTTTTCCGCCGACAAGGACGCGAACATCGAGAGTCAATCTCTCTTTGACTAGGTAATCACGATCTACCACTCTGGCCACCGCGTTAGAGAAACCTTCTCTTTCGCTTTCAGCTAGGAATCCAACGTGCCCCAGGTTGATACCCATCAAAGGTGTCGCTGTTTCTCTCACTACTTCAGCAGCTTTCAAGATT
>JBEDBW010000031.1:6324-10289 GCA_041177045.1 Actinomycetota bacterium
ATTGTTCCATCGCCACCAAGAACCATAACTAGTTCTAAGTCCTTTTCAGGAACAGTAACGCCTAATTCAAGGACGTGAGAGAGAAAATCACTCGGTTGGTTTCTGTTTGCCTGAAACTCTTGGATCTCGGTAATCTGCTCTGAAGTCATTACAGGGCTGAGCTTGGCAGAAACCAATTGTTCGACAGCTTCTTGGGTAGCGGTGACTGCTTCAAGTCGGCCGGTATGGGCGACTAGCAGAATGTATCTAGATTCACTCATCTTCCCAATCGCCTCCTTGAATTAAGTACGTTCTTTAGCTAGTTCGTCAATTCTGCCAGACCAATCGATGCTGTGGTCAGTCTCCACAGAATTTAGCCAGACCAAGAACTCAACATTTCCATGGGTTCCAGGCAGAGGAGACTTGATTAGCCCATGAATGTTCAGGCCTTGAGCCTTGGCTTCATCCAAAACTTGGCGAATTGCCGATGCTCTGAGCCTGTGGTCATTGACTATTCCAGATGCATCAAGCGACTTCTTACCTACCTCAAACTGAGGTTTGATCAATAGGACGAAGTTTGCCTTGGGTGCAACCTGAGCCATTTGAGCCAGTACAAGAGTTAGCGAGATAAAACTTAGGTCAGCGACCACCAAAGAAATGGTGTTGTCGTTGAGTTTCTGATCAAGTCTTGAACCTAAGACTTTCTGCAGATTTTCCTGCGTCATATCCCTGGCGTTGAAGTTCTCAATGTTTATGACCATTCGGTTATCAACTAGTGACTCTGACAATTGAGAATGCCCGACGTCTAGTGCAATGACCTTTGATGCTCCATAACGAAGAAGAACATCTGTAAAACCACCGGTTGAGGCTCCAACGTCTAAACAGATCTTGCCAACTATTTCAATCTCAGTGAATTCTTCTAATGCAGCTGCAAGCTTGTGTCCAGCTCTTGACACATAGTCAATTGCTTCAAGAACAACTAGCTCAGCTGCTTCGGGTACAGGTTGTGAAGACTTTCTAGCCTCTCGCCCATCAATGAAGACACGACGAGACTCAATCAAACTTGATGCTTGATTTCTAGATCTAGCGAGACCCCGCTCTACTAGAGCAACGTCAAGACGAGTTGAATTCTGATCCAACTTCTTACTCGTTGGATTCGTCAGAAGCTGCGTTTAGTTGATCCTCAAGCTTTGCTTTTAGTTCTGCAAAAGCTTGAGGTTGCTCATCCAAACTAAGTTCAGCAATTCTTGCTAGCTCAGTCTCGAGTTCATTTAGCCTGTCGTTCATTTATGCCTTCTTTTCGTAGAGTTCACTCTGCACATTCAAGAAGTGAATGTGTTTTCCTGAATTCCAAATAACCATACAAGCCGCTCTGAGTGCTTCTATAGATTGCGGATCACCTTCTGTAACTAAAACTTTATCGCCTAGCAATTCAACACTAGCCTTACCGCAACTCCAGCCTCGCTTAGTCTGCTTAGGCTCTTGGTATTGCCCCAATAGTTCGTGAAGGCCAGCAATGATGTAGCTTGGTCGCTCTTCTGGTTTAGCGGCCAAGACATCTTTACGAGTCGATACACCTGTAAGAACTAGAACGCTCTTGATGCCCGCTCTATTAGCTCCAAGGATGTCTGTGTCCATGCGATCACCAACAAACAAAGGGCTCTGAGGCTTGTAGAGGTTTAGTGCTGTTTGAAAAATTGCAGGTTCTGGTTTACCAGCAACGATTGGTAGCTGCCCAACAGCAGTATGCACTGCACCAACTAGCGTTCCGTTACCCGGTGCTAAACCTTTTTCTTGCGGCAATGTCCAGTCATTATTTGTTGCTACCCAAATAGCTCCGTTTTGAATTGAATAAGAAGCCTCTGCTAAATCTTTCCAAGAAACATCTGGTGCGAAACCTTGAACGACAGCAGCAGGCTTGTCATCACTTGATAAAACGATTTCAAAACCACCTGAAGAAACTCTTGCTCTCAAGCCTTCTCCACCAACAACTAAAACTTTTGCACCAGGAGATAGCTTTGTCTGCAAAAGTTCTACTGCAGTTTGTCCAGAAGAGATGATGTCTTCAGGTTTTGCTTGCAAACCAAGATCAAATAGTTGCTGAACGATTGTTTCAGGTTTTCTAGAAGAGTTGTTTGTCACATATCCAACAGGAATGCCATTGGCTGTAACAGTGTTCAGTGTTTCGACAGCATTTTTAATTGCAACGGTGCCTTCGTAAACGACGCCATCAAGATCTGCCAACAACAAATCATGTTCGCCCCAAATTTTGTTAGCGACCACGACCAGGTCCTCGGCTCCTACCCTTAGGTGGACCGCCAAATCCTTTTCCACCACCGCGAGGTCCGCCGCCACCTGATGGTGGACCGCTACTTCTCGGGCCTGAATTGAATGGTGGACGCTTTGGCTTGTCTCCAGAGTTGCCTGGTGCATCTCTATTTGGGCGATCAGGCTTAAATGAGGAATCCCGAGACGCCCTGGTACCGTGTTCATGCTGGGATTTTGATTGACGGTCCAGTTTTGACGCCTCGGGAATCTCAATCTCCTCAATTACTGAGAAGACCTCGTTCTCGGGGTTTTTATTCCCGAGGAAGTGAAGCTCTGCACGATCTGCAAGATCGAACCATTTCTTTGCTTCACTTTCTCTGTTCCCAATTATAAGGGTTTCTGCATAAGCGCGGAAGAGATTTGTGGAAAACTCAAAAACTTTTGTTGGATCTAGCTCTGGGATCTCAAGTTCGGCTAAAGCCAGGTCATTTTGACCTAAATCCAGCCTTGCTCCAGACATGACAATAGCTAGGTTTACCCGCACTGAAGCAGGAAGTGACTTTCTGTCAACAGAACGGCCTAGTTCTAGAGCTTTTTCGGGTCTTCCCAGTCCTCTTTCTGAATCAACCATGATTGGAAGTTGGTCATTTGACCCAGACAGACGTCTATAAGTAGTCAATTCACGGATGGCAAGGCCATAATCCCCTACCTGATAGGCGGTAACGCCCAGGGTTTCGCGAACAATAGCGATTCGCCCAGCTCTTTTTGCTGCAGCCAGAGCATGCAGGTGAGCTAGTTCTGGATCCTGGTCATGCAGAATGCTGACCATGGCCAAGTGCCTTGCCGTCATTTCAGCGTTTTCAGGAGTAAGAGTCTTTAGTTGAACTCTGATGCCAAGTTCAAGGTCCTGATCTGTGATTTCATCAGGAATCATTGGAGATTTAGGAGCTGATTCGTTTCTAGGAGTTGCAACACGAGTCTGCCACTCAGGGCGTGACTCACGACCACCACTTCGGAGCTCTGCTCCTGCTGGTTTACGTCTATCGTCTCCGCCTGCGCTTCTGCGGTCTTTTGGTGCTGGCTTATCGTTCATCATGTCTCCTATAAACATTAAAACATGTCTGTTAAACAAAAAATGGCCACCTTGAATCCAAGGTGGCCATTTTTCTAAATTAAGTCCGGCGGTGACCTACTCTCCCACAAGGTCCCCCTTGCAGTACCATCGGCGCAGAGAGTCTTAGCTTCCGGGTTCGGAATGTAACCGGGCGTTTCCCTCTCGCTATGGCCGCCGAAACACTATTGAGTTATGTGAATCGTTGACACACAGTGAAGTGTGATCTTTAGATTCCCGAACATATCTCGGGAACCACATAGTGGACGCGAACAAAAAAATTGTGTCAAGTTATTGGCTTATTAGTATTGGTCAGCTCCATGAGTCTTTAGTCCTCACTTCCACATCCAACCTATCAACGCAGTAGTCTACTGCGAGCCTCTCGACCGAAGTCATGGAAATCTCATCTTGAAGCAAGCTTCCCGCTTAGATGCTTTCAGCGGTTATCTTTCCCCAACGTAGCTAATCAGCGGTGCTCCTGGCGGAACAACTGACACACCAGAGGTTAGTCCATCCCGGTCCTCTCGTACTAGGGATAGGTCTTCTCAAATTTCCTGCGCGCGCAGAGGATAGAGACCGAACTGTCTCACGACGTTCTAAACCCAGC
>JBEDBW010000032.1:0-7459 GCA_041177045.1 Actinomycetota bacterium
GATGCCTACTACGCCATCTCTCAGCAAGTCGTCTTCCAGTGTTCTCTGTGACCTGAAGTTGGAGACGACACGACTAACGTCTCTGACAACATAACCCGATACCCAAATCTTGTCTGACTCTTCGTCTCGGTCGTTCATGCCAGTGTTTCCGATGTGTGGTGCAGTTTGAACAACAATCTGACCAGCATATGAAGGGTCAGTTAGCGTCTCTTGGTATCCGGACATTCCAGTTGCGAAAACAATCTCTCCGAGTGAGCTGCCAACTTTTCCAAATGGAACACCCTTGAAAACCTTTCCATCCTCAAGTACAAGTAGAGCAGTTCTACTTCTATTAGTCATTCTTTGTTCCGATCTCTTGAATCATTGAGTTCTTGACGGTTAGTGTTCCCCTGAACATTGTGTGAACGACAGTTCCGCTCAATTGCATGCCAACGTAAGGATTGTTTGAACTCTTACTTTCAGTAGAAGCATCGACGGTAAAAGAAGTACGAGGATCAAAGAAAACAATGTTTGCTGCAGAGCCTGAAACTAGTTCCTGCCCCTGGCCACTCAGACCGGAGATTTTTGCAGGATTCTTCGAGAGCAGTTCCTCGAATCTCTCCCAACCGATTAGACCTGTATCAATAAGTGTTGTCTTAGCGATGGCAGCAGCTGTCTCTAGGCCAATCATTCCGAATGCGGCTTCTCCCCATTCGCAGTCTTTGCTATCCGCTGTGTGCGGTGCATGATCGGTGGCGATGATGTCGATTGTTCCGTCAGCAACTGCCTCACGCAGGGCCTTCACATCATCATTGCTTCTAAGTGGCGGGTTGACCTTGTAGACAGGGTTGTATTCACTCACTAAATCTTCAGTGAGGATTAGGTGATGGGGAGTAACTTCTGCAGTGACGTTGATACCTCTACTCTTAGCCCAACGTATGACATCAACAGAACCCTTTGTAGAAACGTGGCAAACATGAAGTCTTGAACCAACTTCTTCAGTCAGTAGAACATCTCGGGCGATAATTGCTTCTTCTGCGACCGCAGGCCAACCAGTAAGTCCTAACTTTAGAGAGAGTGCGCTTTCATTCATTTGAGCATTAACAGTCAGCTGAGGATCTTGAGCATGTTGAGCAATTACTCCCCCGAATGCCTTTACAAATTCCAAAGCTCTTCTCATGACTAAAGAATCACTCACACACTTACCGTCATCACTGAATACAGTCACTTTGGCTGCTGAGGAATTCATCTTGCCAAGATCAGCAAGATTCTTTCCTTCTAGATTTGAGGTAACGGCACCTATTGGCTGGACCTGAACATAACCAGCGCTGTTGTCAGCAACTGGGTTTGTATTTGCCATTGGGTGAACACAGGTGAATCCACCTTTAGCTGCAGCCTTACTTCCGGTAAGAATAGTTTCACTCTGCTCAAAACCTGGTTCTCTTAGGTGAGTGTGTAGATCCACGAAACCACTCAAAGCGAGAAGCCCAGTGCAATCGATAACCTCAGCCGTGATCTTTGAATCGGTACCTACATAAGTAATAGCTTCACCTGAGACCAGAATGTTAGTAACAGTCCCATCGGAGAGTGAAACATTAGTAAATTGAGTTTCTTGGTTTGTCATTTAGCACTCGATTCTTGAGCTAGTAGTTTGAATAGGACTGCCATTCGAACGGCAACACCATTTCTAACCTGGTCAACTATTGCGGATTGTGGAGAGTCTGCGGCCTCCGAAGAGATTTCAAGCCCTCTGTTCATTGGGCCTGGATGCATTATTAGAGTCTTTGAATTTAGTTTTGAGAAACGTTCTGTGGATAGACCCCACAGCGTGGAGTATTCGTTCGCGTTGGGAACGAACACTGAGTTCATTCGTTCCATCTGCATTCTCAACATCATGACAACATCAAATCCATCGCTGAGAGCTTCATCTAGATTGTGATAAACAGCGTTAGCCAGTTGAGTCGCTGAACTTGGCAATAGGGTTGATGGTCCAACAAGCCCAACATATGCTCCAAGAGTTCTAAGTAGATAAATGTTTGAACGTGCCACTCTGCTGTGCAGAATATCTCCCACTATCAGCACCTTGATTCCCGAGAGATCTCCGAGATCGTCTTTGCCCTTCAGTGCTTGCCTTATTGTCAATGAATCAGTCAGTGCTTGAGTTGGGTGCTGGTGAGTGCCATCCCCCGCGTTGATAACAGTAGCGTTTGACCAAGCGGCATTAGCAATGGTGTTGGCAGCTCCACTGTGGTGATGCCTCACAACAAGAGCCTCAATGCCCATCGCCTCTAGAGTCAAGATAGTGTCCTTCAAGGACTCACCCTTGCTAACTGATGAACCTTTAGCGGTGAAGTTCACCACATCAGCTGAAAGCCGTTTGGCTGCAATCTCAAAAGAGAAACGAGTTCTTGTGGAATCTTCGAAGAATAGATTGGCAACAGTTCTGCCAGTCAAGGCCGGAAGCTTCTTGATGTCTCTTGAATTGACACCCTGCATCTCAACGCTAAGGTTGAGAAGTTCAAGACTGGTTGCTAGATCTAAATCAGCTGTGCTTAATAAGTGCTTCACTGTTCAATCACCACCGATTGCTCATCATCACTCTCAGTGAGCTTCACGAAGATTCTTTCAGCGAATGAAGTTGGCAGATTCTTACCAACAAAGTCAGCTCTGATAGGTAGTTCACGATGACCGCGATCTACTAGAACAGCTAGCCTCACAGCCTTTGGTCTGCCAAATGAAACCAACGCATCAAGTGCGGCTCGAACAGTCCTGCCGCTGAATAGAACGTCGTCAACTAGAACTACGGTTAGGTTCTCGAGAGATTGTTTAGGAATTGAAGTTGGGGTAACTGCTTTGCTTGGTTTAGAAGCAAGGTCATCTCTGAACATGGTGACATCGAGTTTTCCTACAGAATTAGCCGCGTCAAATTCTGGGTAATTCTTGGAAATAGATGCCGCAATTCGGTTCGCCAGATGCACGCCTCTGGTTGGAATGCCGAGAATAAGTAGGTTTGCTGTGCCTTGATTGGCTTCAACGATCTCATGAGAGATTCGGACTATCGCTCGCTCAATGTCTTGAGCGTCTAAGACGGTGCGTGAACTCACGCCCACCTCCTTCTGCGCCTCACAGGACGCCTTTAAAGGATGTTGTTTATAGGATTCTAGTGCAGAATCCGCTCTTGTTACTAAATTGGCCTGCGAGTTGCTGAAACAGTCGCCAAAACTCCATTGATAAACGCTGGAGAATCTTCGGTACTAAGCTCCTGGGCTAGATCAACAGCCTCACTGATAGCTACCTCAGATGGCGTAGCTGAGTAAGCAATCTCATATATCCCAACTCTGAGAATGGCTTTATCCAAAGCTGGCATTCGATCAAGAGTCCAATTTTGAGCAACGCCAGCAAGAATCTCATCAATTTCTATTTGATTGGCAAGTACGCCAGTAACCAGTTGAGTTGCAAAATCAAAGATTTCATCTTGATTCTGTCGGTCAGCAACCTGGTCTCTGGTTACCTCAAGTAGATCGGTAGCCATAACATCTCTGAGTTCGGCAGCGTAGAGGGCGTCTACGGCCCTCTTTCTAGCTTTAGTTCTTGAACTCAAGGATTAGTCAGTAACTCGGCCGAGGTATTCACCAGTTCTGGTGTCAACCTTAACTTTGGTACCCTGCTCGACAAATAGTGGAACCTGAATCTGAAGGCCAGTCTCAACTGTTGCAGGCTTTGTTCCACCAGACGAGCGGTCTCCTTGAAGACCTGGTTCTGTGAAGGTAATCTCTAGCACTACTGATGGCGGCATTTCAACATAAATCGGGTTACCTTCGTGGATAGCAACAATTGCTTGCTGGTTCTCTAGAAGGTAGTTGACAGCATCTCCAACTAGTTCACTGGTTAGAGTCATCTGGTCGTAGTCCTTAGTGTCCATGAATACATAGCCATCGCCATCGCTGTATAGGTATTGCATTTCACGCTTGTCCACTGTTGCAACTTCAATCTTGATGCCTGCGTTTAGTGTGCGATCGATGACCTTGCCGCTAATGACGTTCTTTAGCTTGGTTCTGACGAATGCAGGGCCTTTACCTGGCTTTACGTGCTGGAACTCGATAACTGCCCATAGCTGGTTATCCATGTTTAGAACCATGCCGTTTTTTAGATCATTGCTTGTTGCCATTTTTGCCTCGCTGTAATTAGTTGGCCTTTTGGCCTGTAGCAGTTTATCAGTGAGACAGTTCACTAAGTGCTAGCAAATAGGAATTCTGACCGAAACCTGCAATAACTCCTGTTGCAACGGCACTGATGACCGAGTTATGTCTGAATTCTTCCCTCGAGTGCGGGTTAGAAATGTGGACCTCAATAAGCTTCAGTCCAGCTGAGGTCACAATCGCACAAGCATCTCTCAGAGCATATGAATAGTGAGTGAAGGCTGCAGGATTGAGGATGACGTTGCTCTTTGAATCAGCGGCTTCGTGCAACCAGCTAATCAGCTCAGCTTCGTCATTGGTTTGTCTAACATCAACACTCATGCCCAATTCGTTTGCAGAAACTGTTAGTGAAGACACAAGGTCGGCATAGCTAGCGTTACCGTAAACATCTGGCTCACGAGAGCCAAGACGATTCAGGTTAGGTCCATTGAGAACAAGCACTTTATTCATAACTCAAACTTACTTTCTATTCAGCTACTTCTTGGAATGCTGTGAACAAAAGTTCCTTGGTTGGGGCTTCTAGAATGCCAGGCTTGGCAAGGCCATCAAGCACAACGAAGCGGAGAATCCCACCTCTACTCTTCTTGTCAATCTGCATACCTTGATAGAGAGCTTCCCAGCGGTCTGCAGGGTAACTAGTTGGAAGATCCAGCATCTGCAGGATTGATCTATGTCTATCAGCCACATCATCACTCAATCGGCCTGAAAGCCGTGCAAGTTCAGCAGCGAAGACTAATCCTATGGAGACAGCTCTGCCGTGTCTCCACTTGAAATGTTCAACTAATTCAATTGAGTGACCCAAAGTGTGACCATAGTTGAGAATCTCTCGTCGGTTAGATTCCTTGAAGTCTTCTCCAACAACATCTGTTTTTACCTTGATTGTTAGTTTGACTAGTTCTGCGAATCTTTCTGAATGGATGTCTCTAGCATCATTGACGTCTTCTTCGATGAGATCAAGAATTCGAGGCTCGGCTATGAATCCACACTTAACAATTTCTCCAAAGCCTGAAATCAATTCCAACTTCGGAAGAGTCTCGAGGGTGTCCAGGTCAACCAGCACTGCCTTAGGTTCATGAAAAGCACCGACTAAGTTCTTGCCTTCAATTGTGTTGATTCCAGTCTTACCGCCGATAGCTGCGTCAACCATAGCCAACAAAGTTGTTGGCACATGCACAACTGCTATACCTCGTAACCAAGTTGCCGCAATAAAACCAGCAAGGTCAGTTGTAGCTCCTCCACCTAGGGAAACAACAGCATCTGATCTTGAGAACTCAGCTTGACCAAGAGATGACCAAGCAATAGATAACCAACGGTCTGTCTTGGCGTCTTCACCATCTGCAACTGGTAGTTGCCACACTTGCTTACCTTGCTCGATAAGCGTGTCAGCGATTACTTCAGCACTGGCTTGAAGGCCTTCTGGATAAACGAGAAGGACTTTACGAACTTGTTCGCCAAGGGAAGCATCAAGATCATCAAGTAGCCCTCGACCAATCAGCACCTCATAGCCAGGTTGACCTTTGGCCTCAATCTTGAATGTCATAGTGTCTCTAGTTTCTCGCAGATATCGTCAAGAGTCTTGCCTAAACCCGCTGCAGAAGTATCTATTTCAAAAGTTGCTAAGCGTTCGTAGAGAGGCTTTCTCGCTTCGTAAATCTCTCTCCAATCAGCAATGCCATTCTTAAGAAGAGGTCTATTTCCGTTCTCCAACCTCGACTTCATGTGTTGACCGGTGGTTGAGAGATAGATAACGATTGCGTGCTCGAGAAGTCTTTGGTTGTTTCCACTAAGCACTGCCCCACCGCCCGTTGCTATTACTCGAAGTTTAGACATAGCTTCACGAAGAGCTTCTTCTTCGAAACCACGAAAAACGGATTCACCCTGAGTCTCAAATATCGATGTGATCTCGCCGTGTTTTTGAGTAATTAGGGCATCGGTGTCAACAAACTCAAGGGAAAGTCTTTTAGCAAGTTTTTTACCGATTGTTGTTTTTCCAACACCCATCGGGCCAATTAGGACAACCGGTAAAGCAGGCATGATTATCTAGCAATTTTGGAACGAAGAGTCTCTGGAATGCTATCTAGGTAGCTGAGCATGTTTCGCTTTGTCTCGGTAATGGAATCTCCACCAAACTTCTCAAGCACTGCATTTGCGATAGTTAGAGCAACCATCGCTTCAGCCACAACACCCGCAGCAGGAACAGCACAAACGTCAGATCTTTGGTGGTGAGCCTTTGCTTGCTCCCCTGTTGCAACATCAATTGTCTGTAAAGCTCTTGGCACTGTAGAGATTGGCTTCATTGCAGCTCTTACTCTAAGGACTTCACCATTACTCATGCCACCTTCAATACCTCCGGCACGATCAGTAAGTCTCTCGACGTCATTACCGCTTCCAATAACTATTTCATCGTGAGCTTCTGAACCACGTCTTCTAGCGGTTTCAAAACCATCGCCAACTTCAACACCCTTGATTGCTTGGATACCCATAAGAGCACCAGCAAGTTGACTATCTAATCTCCTGTCCCAATGAACAAATGAACCGAGGCCAGGAGGAAGACCGTAAACCAAAACTTCTACAACGCCACCGAGGGTGTCGCCATCTGAGTGAGCCTTATCAACTTCGGCAACCATTTCAGCACTTAGTTCCTGATTGAAGGCTCTAAGAGGATCGGCATCGATAGCTTCCAAATCTGTCGGCTTAGGTAAAGCCATTTCTGCTTTAGCCATAACTGTGCCAATAGAAACAGTGTGAGTGATGAGTTGGATGTCTAGAGCTCTTAGAAAAGTAGAAGCTACTTCACCAAGAGCAACGCGTGCTGCTGTTTCTCTAGCTGATGCTCTCTCAAGTACCGGTCTGCTGTCTAGAAAACCGTACTTTTGCATGCCTGTGAAATCTGCATGTCCAGGTCTAGGTCTAGTCAAAGCTTCTGCTCTTGCTCCAGTCAGCAACTCAGGAGCTACAACATCAGGAGACATAACTTGCTCCCACTTAGGCCATTCAGTGTTAGCAATAACGATGGCAATCGGGCCGCCCATGGTTTTGCCGTGACGAACACCACCAGTGAACGTGACCTCATCAAGTTCAAGCTTCATTCTTGCCCCGCGACCGTAACCCAAACGCCTACGAGCCAGTGCGGTAGCTAATTGTCCTGTGCTGATCTCGACGCCAGCTGGAAGGCCTTCCAAGACAGCGGTGAGCGATGGTCCATGAGATTCACCTGCGGTCAGCCAACGTAACATGGTGCAATTCTCTCACACTTATGAGTTATTGCTAAAGGGCTTCAG
>JBEDBW010000033.1:0-6356 GCA_041177045.1 Actinomycetota bacterium
ACCAGTAACTCGTATGACTTAGATTTGCTCAACATGGGCCTTTCAACTGCTTAGAGATAACTCTAACCAATTTGCGACACGCCCGAGTTCCATATTGGATATTCGGTAGGGGCTACTACCCCTATTCTTTCAACCGTTCAGCGATTAGCCCAGCCAATACAGGCCCTATTCCAGCCACCTCGGCGATTTCTTCCACGCTGGCTAGCTTCAAGCGTTTAGCAGAGCCGAACCTTCTAAGCAGGGCTGAAACCCTTTTATCGCCTAGCCCCTCAATGGACCCAAGTTCTGTTGCAAACCCTTTTATCGCCTAGCCCCTCAATGGACCCAAGTTCTGTTGCAATGCTGGACTTCCTTTGTGCTCGCTGGGCAGTAATGGCAAAGCGATGGGCTTCATCTCTAATCCTTTGCAGAAGGAACAGTGCTTCAGATCCTCTTGGCAGGATGACTGGGAATGGATTGTTGGGTAGCCAAATCTCTTCTAGTCGCTTTGCTAAACCGATTACCGCAATGTCCTTAATCCCCGTGTCAGCTATCGCCTTGGCAGCTGCATTGATCTGAGGTTGTCCACCATCAACGATTAGCAAGCCTGGTCTATAGCTGAACTTGTTGTCATTGTCTTCTACACCGTCGGCAAGATACTTCAATCTTCTAGTCAAAGTTTGATAGATGGACTCAGTGTCATCGCTTGAGCTCTCGATGTTGAACTTTCGGTATTGACTCTTCTTTGATAATCCATCTTCAAAGACCACCATAGACGCAACGATTCCCGTTCCACCAAGATGGGAGACGTCGAAGCATTCAATTCGAAGTGGTGCTGTTTCTAAATTGAGAGCTTTCTGAATATCCGCCAATGCTTCCGAACGAGCAGTGAAGTCTGCAGTTCTTCTTAACTTGTAGAGACCAAGAGCATGTTTGGCATTCGTAAGAGCGGTTTCAGCAAGCGCTCTTTTATCGCCACGTTGCGGAATGCGCAGGTCAACCTTCGCGCCTCTAATTCCAGATAGCCACATACTCAAAGCTTCTGCGTCAGCAGGCAAAACAGGAACCAATACTTCCTTAGGCACATCGCTAGCGAAGGTGGCATCCTTGCCGTACACGTTCTGCAGCAGATACTCAACTAGTTCTGACTGATCTCGCTCAAGTTCCTTGTCAACAACCCAACCCATCACACCGCGAATACGACCGCCTCGAACTCTGAAGAGAGATACTGTCGCTGCCAGTTCATCATCAGCGATACCAAACAAATCGGCATCAGTCTGATCGGTGAAAACTACGGTGCTCTTTTCTAGAACTGTGTCTAGGGCAATGATGTTGTCTCTTAGCTTTGCAGCAAGTTCAAAATTGCTCTCGTCAGATGCAGTGAGCATTCTAGCTCTTAGTGATTCAACATGAGATTCATCTCCGCTTTGTAAAAAGTCTGAAAAACCTTTTGCCAAATCTTTGTGCTTCTCTGGTGTTACTCTTCCAACACAAGGAGCAGCGCACTTACCTATGTCTGCTAACAAACAGGGTCTATTAGTAGATTTTGCGGTATTGAAAACACCAGCAGAACAAGACCGAATCGGATATACCTTCAGGAGACTGTCAAGTGTGTCCCTAATCGCCCAAGTCTTTGTGTAAGGACCGAAGTACTTAGCTCCTTTGATGTCCCGATTTCGCGTAATAAAGACACGCGGAAACTTGTCTGTCATTGTGATAGCCAGGTACGGGTAGGACTTGTCATCTTTGAATCGAACGTTGAAGGGAGGATTGAACTCCTTAATCCACGTGAACTCAAGCTGAAGCGCTTCAAATTCAGTCTTAACAATTGTCCAGTTAACATCTCTTGCCGTGAGAACCATTCTTCTGGTCTTCTCTTGCAGAGTGTTTATTGGGGCAAAGTAGGAAGTAAGTCTGGCTCTAAGGTTTTTTGCTTTACCAACATAGAGAACGCGACCATTTTCATCCAAGAAACGATAAACACCTGGGTCAATAGGAATCTCCGAACTCTTTGGTCTAAAGCTGAGGTCGTTGGCCATTTCTAACTGAGTATTTCCTTGAGGAACTTGCCCGTGTGTGATTTAGCTACCTTAGAGATCTGTTCAGGTGTTCCGACAGCCACTACTTCACCACCACGTGAACCACCTTCTGGACCGATATCAACTACCCAGTCAGAACTCTTGATTACATCTAGGTTGTGTTCAATGACTATTACTGTGTTTCCTTTGTCCACTAGTCCATTTAGAACTAGAAGGAGCTTTCTCACATCCTCAAAATGAAGACCAGTAGTTGGCTCATCGAGAACATAGATACTTCTTCCATAGGATCTCTTCTGCAATTCTGTAGCAAGCTTAACACGCTGAGCTTCACCACCGGAGAGTGTTGTTGCGCTCTGACCAAGGCGAACATAACCCAGACCAACATCCACCAAGGTGTCTAAGTACCTGGATATAGAAGTAATGGCTTTGAAGAACTCGGCACTTTCAGAAATTGGCATCTCTAGTACTTCAGCGATTGATTTGCCTTTGTACTTGACCTGAAGTGTTTCGCGGTTGTATCTAGCACCATGACACACCTCGCAAGAAACATAAACATCCGGTAGGAAGTTCATTTCAATCTTTAGAGTTCCATCGCCACTACATGCCTCGCAGCGACCGCCCTTGACGTTGAAGGAGAATCTACCCTGTTGGTATCCCCTGGCCTTAGATTCCTGAGTGTCAGCGAACAACTTTCGGATGTGGTCGAACACTCCTGTGTAGGTTGCAGGGTTAGACCTAGGGGTTCTACCGATTGGGTTCTGATCTACGTGGACAACCTTGTCTAGCTGATCTAATCCTTCGACTCTTGTGTGCTTTCCTGCAACACCTTTGGAGCCGTTTAGCTTGTTTGCTAGTACTTCGTAAAGTACGTCATTGACCAATGAAGACTTACCCGAACCACTCACACCAGTAACTGAGGTAAAAGTTCCAAGCGGGAAAGTGACATCGATGTTTTTAAGGTTGTTCTCTCTTGCTCCAACAACTTTTATCTGACGATCTTTATCAATCAATCGTCTCTTCTTTGGTGTCTCAATAGATTCACGACCACTCAAGAACGCACCGGTGATTGATTCCTTGTTTGTGAGGATGGCTTTGTAACTGCCACTGTGAACAACTTCACCACCGTTAACGCCAGCGCCAGGACCGATGTCCACGAGCCAGTCAGCTGCCTTGATGGTTTCTTCATCGTGTTCGACAACAATCAAGGTATTACCGAGATCTCTAAGCTTGATAAGTGTTTCAATCAGTCTCATGTTGTCTCTTTGGTGAAGACCAATGCTTGGTTCGTCCAGGACATAGAGCACTCCGGTTAGACCGGCACCGATCTGTGTAGCAAGTCGAATTCGCTGTGCCTCTCCACCAGAGAGGGTTGCAGCTGCACGTTCAAGAGATAAGTAATCCAGCCCAACCGCAATCAAGAAGTCAAGTCTTGAGCGAATCTCTCTTAGTACCTGGGCTGCAATCTTCTCATCGCGCTTATCGAGCTTTAGTTTGTCGAAGAAGTTGAATGACTCACCAAGACTCATGAAACAAACGTCAGCAATCGAAGTGTTGGCTACTTTGACGGCAAGGACCTCAGGACGCAATCTTGCACCGTTACAGTCGGGACATGGTGTCTCTCTTAGATACTCCGACCACTTTCCTCGTGCCCAGTCGTTATCCGCTTCAAGGTACTTACGCTCAATGTAGTTCAGTGCGCCTTCGAATCCTGTTGTGTACTTGAGCTCTCTGCCGTACTTGTTCTTCCACTTCATCTGAACTTCGAAGTTATTGCCATAAAGAACAGCGTCTTGAATTTCTTCTGGCAGATCTTTCCATGCTGTGTTCAGGGAGAAATCGAGGTCTTTAGCAAGGCCAGTTAGCAACCTTGTGTAGTAAGTGAACAAACCTTTACCCTGTGTTGACCAAGGTCTAATTACTCCACCGCTGATTGACTCTGAAACATCACCAATGATGAGCTCTTTATCAACGGCCATCTTGATGCCGAGACCGGAACACTTAGGACACGCACCGAATGGAGCGTTGAAGGAGAATGTTCTTGGCTCGATTTCGGTGAGAGCAAGTGTGTGTTCGTTTGGGCAAGACATCTTCTCACTAAAGTTTCTGTACTTGCCATCACCTTCGACATCTACGAAATCGATAGTCAGTCTTCCATTAGCTACCTTTAGCGCAGTTTCAACAGAATCAGTAAGACGTTGCGTAATGTCATCCTTAGCAACTAGACGATCAATGACAACAGAAATGTCGTGTTTATACGTCTTGCGAAGCGGCTTCGCATCAGAGAGCTGGATAACTTCCCCATCAACTACAGCACGGGCAAATCCCTGACTTAGTAGTTCTCTAAACAGATCTGAGAATTCACCCTTCTTCTGGTCTACTACTTGAGCGAGAATCTGGTACTTGGTTCCGGTCTTTATCTGCATGATCTGATCAACGATTTGCTGAGCTGTTTGCTTCGTAATCTTCTCACCACACTCAGCACAATGAGGAACACCAATACGTGCCCATAGCAGTCTTAGGTAGTCGTGAATCTCGGTAATGGTTCCAACAGTAGATCTAGGGTTACGGTTGGTTGACTTCTGGTCAATGGAAACAGCCGGGCTTAGTCCTTCAATAAAGTCAACATCTGGCCTATCAACTTGGCCCAGGAACTGTCTTGCATAAGCGCTAAGTGATTCAACGTAACGCCGTTGACCCTCAGCAAAGATTGTGTCGAAAGCTAGAGATGATTTGCCTGACCCGCTTAGACCTGTGAAGACAACCATTGCATTCTTAGGAATCTCAAGGTTCAGGTTCTTAAGGTTATGAACCCTGGCACCTTTTATGACTAGTTTGTCTTTGGTAGGAAGGCTTATGTGCGGCATTTGACCAGTTTAACCCCCAGTTAGAACTAAACCTTATCTATCTGCCTGAGGGTGTACTTAAGTTCACTAATTTCGTCGCGAAGTCTCGCAGCGAGCTCGAACTTCAGTTCAGCGGCTGCTGATTTCATCTGTTGGTCAAGATCCACAACCAAATCCAAGAGTTCGTCATAACTAGCGTTCTGGTTAGGTCTTGCCTTCAAAGGTGTCACGCCCTTGTTTCCAGCCTTCTTGTTTTTGGATTTCTCTAGAAGTTCAGCGGTGTCTTGTTCTTCTCGCAGAATACTGTCTGTGATGTCAGCAATCTTCTTACGCAGTGGTTGAGGGTCAACTCCATGAGCAAGGTTGTAGGCAACCTGCTTCTCTCTTCTACGGTTTGTTTCATCGATAGCTCTTGCCATTGAGTCAGTGACTCTATCGGCATACATGTGGACTTCTCCGCTGACGTTACGAGCAGCTCGACCAATGGTTTGGACAAGCGAGGTAGTGGATCTCAGGAATCCCTCTTTATCAGCGTCAAGAATGCTCACCAAAGAGACCTCAGGTAAATCCAAACCTTCTCTCAGTAGGTTGATTCCAACAAGAACGTCATACACACCGCTGCGAAGCTCTCGTAACAGTTCCACTCTTCTAAGGGTGTCTACGTCACTATGGAATAACGAACTCTAACTCCTGCTTCTGTTAGGAACTCAGTCAGTTCTTCCGACATTTTCTTAGTCAACGTTGTGACTAATACACGCTCGTCTTTGGCTGATCTGATTCGAATCTCCTCAAGAAGATCATCGATTTGACCTTTTGATGGCTTGATAACAATCTGTGGGTCAACTAGACCAGTTGGGCGAATAATCTGTTCAACAGCTCCATCTGCCACACCAAGCTCATACTTCCCTGGTGTAGCGGATAGGTAAACAGTCTGACCAACGCGCTCTTGGAACTCGGGCCACTTAAGAGGTCTGTTATCCATTGCAGATGGCAATCTAAAACCGTGTTCTACAAGTGTTCTCTTTCTGGAAGAGTCACCTTCATACATGGCTCCGATTTGAGGGACGGTAACGTGCGATTCATCAATGACAGTTAGAAAGTCTTCTGGGAAGTAGTCAAGTAGGCAAGATGGAGCGGAACCTGGATCGCGACCGTCTAAGTGTCTTGAGTAGTTTTCAATTCCGCTGCAGAAACCAAGTTCTCTGATCATCTCTAAATCAAACGTAGTTCTCATTTTGATTCTTTGAGCTTCTAGGAGCTTGCCTTGGACCTCAAACTCTTTGACTCGAGCCGCCATCTCTTCTTCAATAGCTTCAAGAGCAGGACCCATGCGATCTGCTGATGTCACATAGTAACTAGCTGGGTAAACGGATATGGTGTCCATCGCTCGAACGATCTCACCAGTGAGCGGATGCAGTTGATATATGTTCTCAATCTCATCCCCAAAGAGTTCTAATCGGATTGCTAGTTCGTCATAAACAGGAATGATCTCGAT
>JBEDBW010000034.1:0-6451 GCA_041177045.1 Actinomycetota bacterium
TGTTTAGCCCACCAGATTGGAGTTTCTTATGACTAACCTTGACGAGAACATCGATTACACCCCAGAGGTTGAGCCTAAGGAAGCCCAAGAGGTCTTCGGTGAATACATAGGGCAAGCTAGACAGTATTTTGACCTCTTGGTTAGAGACGGGGATCTACTGGGGCTAATCGGTCCAAGAGAGCTGCCAAAACTCTGGTCAAGACACATTCTCAACTCTGCAGTCGTAGCAGACCTAATCGAAGACGGTCAGGTAGTTGCGGACGTAGGATCTGGAGCAGGCTTTCCCGGAATACCTATGGCAATCCTGAGACCAAAGGTCAAATTCGTCTTAATTGAGCCAATGGAAAGGCGAGCGAACTGGCTGGCGGATGTGGTTGTCCCGACACTAGGGCTTGAGAACGTCAAGGTCCTTAGGGGTAGAGCCGAAGAGGCTCCACTTAGAAATTACGATGTGACAACCGCTAGAGCTGTTTCAGCACTACCCAAGCTACTCAGAATGCTTGTCCCCTTGACTGCCCCTGGCGGACAGGTTTTTGGCGATGAAGGGATCAAAAGCCCAAGACGAAATCGAGGAATCTAAGTCTTTGGCAAAGAAGCTGAAACTAGAGAGTTTCGAGATTGTCACAGTTGGGGAAAAACTTCTAATTGACCCCACAACCGTCGTTCGGGTTAGGCTACTCTAGTTAATTGGATAGGGAGATGTTTTGAGTCAAAACAGTAATGCGGATAACGCGTCTTTATCAATGGCTGAGAGCACAGCTGTGGCTCAAAGTCAGGTTGTCCGAGGTCTTGGATACCCTAACGGGAGAGAAGAAATAAGCCCTGAAGCGGTTGGCTGGCAGCCAATAACTGAAGAAATAACCACTATTGAGAAGCAGGTTTCACGTGAAACATCCCGATGAATTCGGCCTAGCAGGCGGCTTTAAAGACGCCCCGCTAGCCCAGGAGATCAGCGACAACACCAGACGTATGTCTAACGTGAGAAACTCAGTAGTCCCCCACCCAACATCAACTCGAATCATTACAGTTTCTAACCAAAAGGGTGGCGTAGGCAAGACAACCACTGCCGTCAACCTAGCTGTAGCACTTGCCGATAAAGGCATGGAAGTGCTTGTAATCGACCTAGACCCTCAGGGCAACGCTTCAACAGCACTGGGTATCGAGCACAGAATTGGCGTCAAGTCCATTTATGAGGTAATTACCCAGAACATGGACCTCGCCGAGGTAGTTCAAGTTAGCCCAGAGTCTCCACGTGTGAGATGTGTTCCAGCAACTATCGATCTAGCAACTGCTGAACTGGAGCTAGTTTCCCTTCTAGCCCGCGAACACAGGCTAAAAAACGCTTTAGCAGCCTACATTTCAACAAGCAATGTAAAGCCTGACTACGTTTTCATCGACTGCCCACCAAGCCTGGGCCTATTGACCGTGAACGCCTTCACAGCAGCCACAGAAGTTCTTATCCCAATTCAGTGTGAGTACTACGCCCTAGAAGGTCTGAGCCAGCTAAAGAGAAGCATTGACATGATTCGCGGGGCTCTAAACCCAAATCTTGCCCTCTCAACCATTCTTTTGACCATGTATGACTCAAGAACCAAGCTAAATCAGGCTGTGGTAGACGATGTACGCAATCACTTCCCTACTCAAACCCTGCAAACTCTTATTCCACGTCAGATCGGTGTCGCCGAGGCTCCTAGCTACGGCCAAACAGTAATCAATTACGATCGAAGTTCAAATGGAGCAATTTCTTACATGGAAGCGGCAATTGAGATAGCAAACAGAGGAGTAGGAAATGGCTGAGAAAAAAGGCGGACTGGGTAGAGGCATCGGTGCTCTAATTCCAGAGGTTTCGAATACTCAAGATCGCATGGAGCGACCAGCCGACGGCAATCCGATTAGCGTCTTCTTTGGTGGCTCAACTAATGCACCTGTTGACCTTGTACCTGTTCCAGGAGCCACATTTGGTTACCTCAACATTGCAGACATCACTCCAAACGCCAAACAGCCTAGAAGCAACTTCGATCCGGCTGATTTTGCTGAACTAGTAGGCAGCGTCCGCGAGTTCGGTGTTCTACAGCCGATCTCTGTTCGTTCACTTGGTAAACAAAACGGTGTTGACAAGTACGAACTAATCATGGGTGAACGTCGCTTGCGTGCTTCAAAAGAAGCCGGACTTACCCAGATTCCAGCAGTTATTCGTGAAACTGGCGATGAAAACATGCTTAGAGACGCTTTGTTGGAGAACCTCCACAGAAGCGACCTCAACGCAATCGAAGAAGCAAGCGCTTATCAGCAGCTTCTGGAAGAGTATGGCTGCACTCAGGATCAATTGGCAGAGAAACTTTCAAGATCTCGCCCGCAAATTACTAACACAATTCGTCTTCTAAGGCTCCCTACAGCTCTTCAGTCAAAGGTTGCAGCGGGTGTTTTGAGTGCAGGGCATGCCAGGGCCATTCTTTCTGTTGAAGATCCACAACGTATGACCGAATTGGCAGACAAAGTCATCAATCTTGGTCTTTCTGTCCGTGCAACTGAGGAATTAGTCAAGAAGCCAGGCAAGAAGGGCAGGATCAAGCCAGGTGGAAAGCAAGATGCACTAAAAACTTTGGCTGAGACTCTTTCTGACAAGCTAAACACTTCAGTTCGAATCAAATTGGGATTGAAAAAGGGAACTATTGAGATTGATTTCGCCAGCGTTGACGACATGAAGCGAATTTTGAACGAGCTGGGTCAAGATACCAAGTTCTAAATTATCCACAGGCAATTAAGCCAGTTATCCACAAGGTTTTCCACAGGCTTTTCCACCAAAAAATTCAGTTTACCTGTGGATAACTTTTTCTTATTTGGATGAAGCCAACTCCGAGGTTATTGTTTGAGCTAGTCGCTCAACGCCAACCCTGATGTTTTCCGGTGTTGGGTAGGAGTAGGAGATTCTCAGGAACTCTTGTCCGGTTCCATTGCCATAGAAAGCTGTTCCTGGTGTGTAGGCAACTAAATTCTCTACAGCTCTAGGCAACATTTTCTTAGAATCCACTCCAGCCGGCAGATCGACCCACAAATAGAACCCTCCACCAGGTTTAGTAGTGGTTAGTTCAGGTAGGAATTCATCCATTGCGGAGAGGGCAGCATCTCTGCGAATTCGGTATTCATTTCTAAACACTGCAATCTGAGCTTTCCAGTCGTTCGTGCTCAGATATTCACTGATCATCATTTGAGAAAAGGCACTCGGACAGAGTACTGCTGATTCATTTGCTAGAACCAGCTTCTCTTTGATTGATGGTGGAGCTAGAACGTAACCAACTCTGAAACCTGGCACCAAAATCTTTGAAAAAGAACCGAGATAGATGACGACATCTTCATCGAGTGATCGCAGAGCGTCTGGAGCTTTTTCATCAAAGTAGAGAAGCCCATACACGTTGTCTTCTAAAACAAGAATGTGGTGTCTGCGACAGATTTCAAGAATCTGTGAACGTCTTTCAGCAGCAAGGGTTACTCCGCTTGGGTTTGCAAAGTTTGGAACTAGGTAGAGGAACTTAATATTTTTACCGGCAGCTTGAACGCGCTTAATAGTTGCTGATAAGGCTTCAGGAGAAATTCCATGGTTGTCTGTGTAGACATGTTCGATGTGAGCTTGTCTTGCTCTAAATACTCCAAGTGCTCCTACGTAGCTTGGGCCTTCTGCAAGAACAACATCACCTGGATCTAAAAACAATGATGAAACTAAATCCAAACCATGCTGCGAACCTGTTGTCACAACGATGTTGTCTGCGTCAGATTTGATGCCTTCAAGCGACATGATTTCTTGAATGTGTTCACGAAGAGTTGGGTCACCTTGCCCACCTGAATACTGCAATGCAGTAGCAGATCTATCTGCCATGAGAGATTGAAAACTCTCAATCATTCTCTCTTTAGGTAGAGCAGGAACGAATGGCATACCTCCCGCTAGAGACACCACTTCAGGTCTGGAGACGACAGCAAATAGGGCTCGAACTTCAGACGCAGACAATCCATTCGCTCTTGATGCGTATCTGTCAGACCATAAATCCTTAGCCATTTAAACCTTCTTAGTTAATCGTGAAACATTTTGGAGTTAAACGAAAAACGGCCAAGGCACATAGGCACCGTAGCCGTTTAACTTAGAACTAACTTAGTTGATGAATGAGCTCAAGTCTGCCAATAGAGCAGGCTTTGGCTTAGCACCGATGATTGACTTTACAACTTCCCCACCCTGGAACACCTGCATAGCTGGGATTGAAGTAATGCCATACTGCTGAGCCAGAGCAGGCTCTTCGTCAACGTTGACCTTAACGATTGTGATCTTGTCTCCGTGCTCACCAGCAATCTCATCAAGGATTGGTGAAACCATACGACAAGGTCCACACCATTCAGCCCAGAAATCTACTAGTACTGGTTTAGCTGATGAAAGGACATCTGCTTGGAAAGTTGCGGTGGTTACGTTTTTTGCTGCCATGATTGCTCCTTATTGTTTAAATCTATTTTAGGTTGCTTAGGTAATGTTCTGCGTCTAATGCTGCAACACAACCAGAACCTGCTGCTGTGATGGCTTGGCGATATGTTGGGTCAATAACATCTCCAGCTGCAAAGACTCCAGGCAAGCTTGTCTTTGATGATCGCCCATCAACTTCAATGAACTTCTCTGGAGTTAGGGTCACCTGGTTTTCGACCAACCAAACACGAGGGTCATTACCAATGGCAATGAATAGACCATCTAGATCAAGAGTGTTCTGAGTGCCATCGACCAAGTTGGTTGTCTTAATGCCGGTAAGTTTTCCTTCACCCAAAAGCTCACTAACTTCTGTGTTCCAGATAACTTCAATCTTTGGATTGTTGAGAGCACGTTCCTGCATGATCTTTGAAGCCTTGAATGAGTCACGACGGTGAATCAGGTAAACCTTGCTAGCGAATCTTGTTAGGAAGGTTGCTTCCTCCATTGCAGAGTCACCACCACCAACCACAGCAATTGTCTTTTCTCTGAAGAAGAAACCATCGCAAGTAGCACACCAAGATATGCCGTAACCGCTAAGTTCTTTTTCACGAGGCAAACCAAGTTCACGGTAGGCAGCACCTGTTGCAAGAATTACTGTCTTAGCTTCGAATGTCTTTCCGCCACCGGTTTTAACAATCTTTACTGGACCTTTTAGGTCAACTTCGATCACGTCATCAAGAAGCACTTCAGTTCCAAAGCGTTCAGCTTGAGCACGGAAAGCATCCATAAGCTCAGGTCCTTGCAAACCAGTAGGGAAGCCAGGGTAGTTCTCTACTTCGGTAGTCTTCATTAGCTCACCACCAGCTTCAACAGATGAAGCAATAAGTAGTGGATTCAATCCAGCACGTCCTGTGTAGATACCTGCTGTGTATCCAGCTGGACCAGATCCAATGATGATGACTTCGTGCAATTTATACTCCAGAACTTTAATGTGGGGGAAGCAAGTAAGGCTAGTTTATCTCGGCAATTTTTAGCGACGCAGCAGGCGAACTACTGGGGCTAGAAGAATGTCAACTTCTTTGACGCGAAGTAACTTTAGAACCAAAATGTAGACCGCACTGATCACCATTCCGATGGTTACACATGAAACAACAGAAGATAGAACGCTATCGACAGCGAAAGCCCCTGAAACAGTTCCACCCATAGCTTGAAGCATCCAGTAGCCAACCCCACCGGCTAGGAGAGCTGCACCGATGAACTTGGTAGTAGCTAGAGCAAGACCACCTTGACCTAGAGCTCCATACTTTCTCCTGAACAAAGCAAAAGAAAGACCAGATTGAATCAGGATGCTTGCACTGGTAACAAGTGACAACCCAACAACCAGCCATATGTCTTCGACGTAAAGCCAAACTAAAACAGATCCAGCGATATTTACTAGAACTTGAACAAGCGTGAAGATGAACGGAGTTCTTGTGTCTTCGAGAGCATAGAAAGCTCTTTGAATCATGAAGACAAAGCTGAATGGTAATAGACCGACAACCATTGCAATAACAACATTTCCAAGAGCAACAGCACCAGGTAATTCACCAACGAAAACTCTTGAAACTGGATATGCCAGAACAATGAGTGCGGTTGTGGCTAAGACACTTATCATCGCAATAGTTCTTAATCCCTCAACAAGATCTTTCTTCAATTCATCAAAGTTCTTGTCCATTGCGTGCTCGGACATTCTGGTGAAGTAAGCAGTTGCTATTGAAACTGTTGCAACAGAGTGAGGAAGCATAAAGATAAGCCACGCAATACTCATGGCTGCTACCGATGCAATTGCAACATTGCTATTAACAAGTTGATCTCGACCTTGAATAGAACTAGATGCAACAGCTGTCTGAACTATTCCACCAATTTGGGTAACGATAAGCATGCCTAGCGTCCATGAAGCTGCTTTCATCGCAGGTCCGAGACCTACTCCACGCCAGGAGAAGTTGAACTTGAAAACAAGACCCATCT
>JBEDBW010000035.1:0-1997 GCA_041177045.1 Actinomycetota bacterium
TGATAACACCGCCTCCATTACTTTCTTAGCAATAGGTGCAGCTAAAGTATTTCCTCGACCTGACTGCCCCATACCGCCCCCATCTTCAATAACAACTGCTACAGCAACCTGCGGATTATCAGCAGGAGCAAAACCTGTGAACCAAAGTGTGTATGGATCACCAACACCATTCTCTGCTGTTCCAGTTTTACCAGCAACTTTAATTCCAGGAATTCTTGCATTAGAACTAACTCCTGATGAAACTGCAGCAATCATCATTGTCTTTAGTCGCTCTGCAGTGCTGGTAGTTATTGAACGACCAAATTCAGACGGTTTACCTTCTTCTAAGACAGTGAGGTTTGAAGTAAAGATCTGTTCCACGAGATAAGGCTTCATCTCAATTCCAGCATTAGCAATCGCGGCAGAAACCATTGCCATTTGAAGTGGGCTGACTCTCACATCAAATTGTCCGAAAGCAGTTAGACCAGTTTGAGCATCATCCATGTTTTCTGGATAGCTACTTGGTGTTGACTTCAATGGAATAGCGAAGGCTTCTCCAAATCCAAAAGCCTCAGCTTGTCTAGCAATTGCATCTTGCCCCAGAGCAATTCCTAGTTGAGCAAATGGAACGTTGCAGGAAAGCTTTAGTGCTGTTGCAATAGAGACGGTCTTAGCTCCACCACATCTACCTTCACCAGAGTTAGTGATGGCAGTAGTGGTACCAGGTAGCACGTAACTCTTTGGGTTAGGAAGTGTGCTGGTGGGATCGTACTTACCGGACTCAAAAGCTGCTGCAGCAACAATCAGCTTGAAGACAGATCCAGGAGCATAAAGATCTCCACCAATAGCTCTATTGATTAGAGGAGCGTTCTTATTGGTTAGTAGGGCTGTGTAGTTAGCCGATGCATCGCTTGTGTTGTGGGTAGAGAGTAGGTTGGCATCAAAGCCTGATTTAGAGACAAGAGCAAGGATTCGCCCTGTTGCTGGTTCTATGGCAACAACAGCCCCTTTCATCTTGCCTAAGGCTTTCCAAGCAGCTAGTTGAACATCTTCATCGATGGTTAGTTCAACAGAAGCCCCTGATACTGGGTTACCAGAGAGAAGAGCATTTAGTTGCTCGAAGAACGCTGCTGAGTTATCGCCACGAAGAGAGCTATCTAGGACATTCTCAAGGCCAGTTCTACCTTGGAAGAGGGAGTAGTAGCCAGTGATAGCGCTGTATTGCTCACCTGTGTATTGACGCAGGTACTTATAGGCGTTTGAAGTCTTTATTGATTCAGCGATTGGCTTGTTGTTTACAAGAATTGCACCACGTTGAGTTTTATATCCGTCATAAACAGCTCTTTGATTACGTGAATCATTATTTAGTCCATCGGCGTTCACTACCTGCATTGCACTAGCTGCCACAAATAATGACAAGAACATTATGAGGATAAAGTTTGCTACGCGCCTAATCTCTGGTGTCATTCGCTCACCGTCCCCGGCTTAGGCAAAGTATCAGAGAGTCGTAACAGCAAAGCAATGATGATCCAGTTGGCTACCAACGAAGATCCACCGGCAGCAAGCAGAGGTGTTGTTAGACCAGTTAGTGGAACAACTCGAAGAACACCACCAATAACAATGAAGCACTGGAGAGCAATTACAAAACCTAGTCCAACTGCAAGTAACTTGCTGAAGTCATCTGCGTGAGTATTTGCAATTCGTAAAGCTCTTGCAACTAGAACCATGTAGAGAGAAAGCAAAGCAAATAGTCCAGCAAGACCTAGTTCTTCACCGATTGCAGAAATGATGAAGTCGCTTTCTGCAAGAGGAACAATTGTTGGTAGTCCTCCACCAAGGCCGGTTCCAAATATTCCACCGTGAGCTAACCCAAACATAGATTGAACTAATTGGTAAGAACCACCAATAGCTTCATAGTTTGCTTCACTAAGTGGATCTAGCCATGCAGCAATTCGGTTTCCAACATAAGACATCAAACGTGACGCAATCAATGCACCAGCTACGAACATAACTAAACC
>JBEDBW010000035.1:2029-7952 GCA_041177045.1 Actinomycetota bacterium
CTAAACCAACTAGAACGTAGAACGTTCTACCGGTTGCAACATAAAGCAAAACAAGGAACAAACCGAAATACAAAAGAGAAGTTCCAAGATCTCTTTGTAGAACCAGAACACCTAAGCTTGCTAACCAAATAAAGACAATAGGTCCAAGTTCTCTTGCTGGTGGAATACGAATACCAAGAACTTTTCTACCTACAACAGCTAGTGCTTCACGTCTTGAAGTTAGATAACCAGCAAAGAAAACAATGAACGCAATCTTTGCTAACTCTCCAGGTTGAAAACTTATTGGTCCTAGACGCACAGATAGAAATGCTCCGCTGGTACTAACACCGATACCAGGCAGTAGAGGAAGAACTAGAAGCACAACACCTAAAGCCATTGCTGAGTAAATGTATTTCCTGAAAGACAAATGAGACTTCACTAACCAAAGAACTGTTGCTGCAATCAGCATTGCGATAACAGTCCAAACAACCTGTCTTTCACCCACTGTTACATCAGCTGCATTAGCTGACTTAGATAAATCCAAGCGATAGATCATTGCAATACCCAATGAGTTAAGAATGAATCCAATCGGCAGTAGTACTGGATCTGCGTCACTTGCTCTGAATCTCAGGATTATGTGGAAGACGATTGCAGCAACAACGGGTAATGACCAGATGAACCAGCCATCTGGTCTAAGAATTTGAATAGTTGCTAGCTGTACTTGAGATATTTCAAAAGCAAAAAGCCCAAAACCAAAAAGCAACATCAGTAATTCGAGGTTGCGCTTTTTGGGCATTATCTTGAGTAAGGAAATCCCTCTAGCCATCTTTAGAACTCTCAAGGATTTGGTTTAGCTTAGATTCTGCATCAGCGAGGCTTTCAGCAGAGATGCTCTTCAAGATAAGTTCTTGTTGGAATTCAGGAAGGTCTACTACCTTCAAATCTGATTCCTTATACAAAGAGGAGAAACCAATTCCTCCAAAGCTCTCTTTGATGCCTTGGAAGATAGCCACATTGCCGTCTTGAACCCCTAGGTAGTAGCGAGTCTGGATGTATGAGTAGATTCCCCATAGCGAGCCACCCGTGACGATGGCCAGGGCCAACATTAGGGCCAGACCACGCTTCTTCCAAGATCTAACCTTGCCACTGAACTCACCAATAGCCTTCTCAAGGGCTGGGTCATTGACTGAATAGAAGGTCTCTTTGCGGCCAACATCTCTAAAGGCATCAAACCAGGCTTTAGGGCTAAACATCTCAAGGATGCGGCCAGCACTGTTCTGCTTGATTACAACCTCATTAGCAGCAGAACCTAACCAAGTGGTTGGTTGCTGATACTCACCAAGCTCAGCTTCATCATGAACTTCTAGGAGTAATACTGTGACGTTATCTGGAGCACCATACTCTTTGGTTTCATCAATTAGAAGTTCAACGGCCTCATCAAGATTAGAAATCTTCATGTTCTCTTCGATTAGGTAAGAAGGAACAAATCCACATAACCCATCAGAGCAAAGTAACAACCTGTCACCAGGTTTTACTTCTAGTTGATGAATATCAAATTCAGGTTCTTCAGATGTGTCACCAAGAACTCTAAGAATTACATTTCTTCTTGGATGAACGAGAGCTTCTTCTTCAGTAAGTCTTCCTGAATCAATTAGTTGTTGAACAAAAGTGTGATCTTTTGTAATTTGTGTCATCTCACCATCGCGCAAGAGATAAACACGCGAGTCACCAATGTGTGCAATGTTTGCGATGTTGTCGGTGAAGATAACTGCATCCATGGTGGTACCCATGCCAGCGAGGTAACCAAACTTGCTTACTGTTTCAGAAAGAGTCTTGTTTGCTTCACGCATTGAATCAAGCAGAGCACTGATGGCCTGATCGCCATCTTCGTAAACGTCATCGACTTTAGCTACGTGCTGGGTAGCAAGTGCTGACGCAATATCTCCACCAGCATGACCACCCATACCATCAGCAACAACGTAAAGATTTACACCGGCGTAACCACTGTCTTGGTTACTAGCGCGAACCTTACCCTTGTCACTTCTAGATGAGCTAACAATCCTGATGGCCATAACTAACCTCTAAGCTCAAAGATTGTTTTACCAATACGAATTTGCATCTCCTGTTTAATAGAAACAGGTGCACCAATTCTTGCCCCATCAACATAAGTGCCGTTAGTTGAATTTAGATCTTGAAGTAACCAACCCTCGTCTGTTTTCTGAAGACGAGCGTGCTGAGAAGATGCGTAGTCATCTTCAATTACAAATTCATTGTTAGGTGCTCTACCTATTCGAATTTCTCTGCGATCAAGAACCATTTCAAGACCTTGAAGTGGCCCATCGATAACTACAAGAGTTTGAGGTGTTTCACTAATTGCAGAAACAATAGTTGCTGATCCTGGTGCTGTTGAGAAATTTCCAACGCTAGTCAAACCAGTTGTTGGAGAAGAAACAGATGTTGGCAAATTCTTTTCAACTACTTTGGATAAAACTCTTTCACTGAAAAGATCAGCTCTAATGATTGAAATAATGCTGAGTACAAACAGCCAAAGAATTACAAGAAAACCTGCACGAACAATAAAGAGAGCTAATTCACTCATTCTGACTCTCCTTGGTTCTTGGCAATAACTCGAAATACAAATTCAGTTCTTCCAGCTTTAATAACAGTGTCAGCACTGATTTCTTGTAGTTTCACATCTCTACCTGCAACGCTGGTGCCATTAGTAGAACCTAGGTCTTCAACAGTTGCACTAGACCCGTCCCAGTTAATTGCAAAGTGCTTTCTTGATAGACCTGAGTCATTGACCTGAATGTCAGCAACGGCATCTCTACCAATAGTTGTCTGTGCTTTAGCTAGAAGGTATCTCTTTCCAGCAATGTCTATTGCTGGGACCCAGGTTACGTTCGCTACCTGAGCTGCTTTGCTGCCACTGGCAGTTACCTGGATCTGACCAACTGCCAGAGAAGATGAGGCAGATAAAGATATGTTCAAAGCATCGGTTAGTTGGTAGCGCTGTCTCTTGACGTGGGAGCTCACCTGTCTTGTAATTTCAGGGATCAGGTGATCCCCCATGGAATTCAAGCGAAATAGGTCTTGTTGAGACAGGGAAACCTTGAAATCATTAGGAGCGAGGATGCGGTCCTTGCCGATTACGGCAGCGCTGACATCCATCTTGGCCTTGATAGCAGCACTGATTTCAACTGGCTGCAACTGTGATTTGAATGCCTTAGAGAAGGCACCATTTACCAATGACTCAAGGCGACGTTCAAAGTTCTCTACAAAGCCCAAAACTTTTCCTTACTCGCTGTATGACAAGTTTAAGGTCACAGCCCTAATAAAGGGCTAAGGGCTTAGAAATTAGGGCTTTCTGGTAAGAACCTGCCAAAAAGGTGCAGTAAACCTGAAATTCGTTAGGTCAAATCGCAATCTTCCCTAAATTGTCTATGTCAGACAAAAACGAAAGTAGATGACATGAACCTAAGAAACAAAGCAGCAATCATTTCAACTTCAGTAATCACTGTTTCAGCATTGCTTCTAGCATCCCCAGCTCTTGCTCACAAGAATCCAAATAACGGATCTGTGAAGCCAACCGCTTCTTCAGTAATCGCATCTCCAACAGCTTCTCCAATTGGATCCCCAACCGCTTCTCCTAAGCCACCGAAGTTTGGCGACAAGCATGGCAAAGGTCACCAAGGTAAAGGACACAAGCACGGTCCACAGAAGGGCCCTAAGTTTGTAACTCAGACCGTAACCGTAAATGTTCCAGAAACCGGAACCTACCAACTTCTAGTTACAGAAGTAAAGAAGGTCAAGGCAAGCCCAGCTCCAACAGCTAGTCCTGCACCAACTGCAAGCCCTGTTCCAACAGCACTTCCAGTTCGTGGTGGACACAGCTTCACAGTTCCTGTAACAGGAACTGGTTCACAGACAATCACATTGAAACTGCCTCACCCAGGTAACTACACAGTTTCACTTGTGAACGTAGTTTCAACTCAGAACATAACAGCAGCAAAGTAATTTTCATTTCCACTCCTTTCAGATAAGAGATAAACCCCAGGCGTAAAAACCTGGGGTTTATTTCGTTAAATCTTGTAATTCGAATTTAGCCAACCTGTTGGCGACGTTTACCTCTGGTGTGTTGATCTGTGTGCACTAAGTTCGCAGGATCTGCGTTGCAGTCATCACAGAGAAGAATTAGGTCACGACAACCAAGGAATAGACAGTTACGGAAAGTAGATGTTGGTCCTTCACACTTTTCACACTTACCAATGGTTACAGCATCAGGTGTGAAGTCAATGTTTAGACGATCATCGAATACGTAGAGGGATCCTTCCCATAGAGACTTATCTCCTTGGCTTTCTCCATATCTAACGATTCCACCATCAATCTGGTAGACCTCTTTGAATCCGTTATCAATCATGATTGCACTCAAGATTTCGCAGCGAACTCCACCTGTGCAGTAGGTAACTACTGGACGATCTTTAATATCGTCATACTTACCGCTCTGAATTTCAGCCACAAAGTCGTGGGTTGTTTGAACGTCTGGGACGATAGCGTTCTTGAACTTACCGATAGCTGCTTCAAAAGCATTTCTGCCATCAAAGAAGACAACCTCGTCACCTCGTTCAGCTACTAGCTGGTCAACTGCGGCTGGCTTTAGGTGCTTGCCGCCATTGGTTACACCTTTTTCAGTTACCTTGATGGCATCGGGGGCATCGAATGCCACCAGTTCATTACGAACTCGAACCTTTAGGCGTGGGAAGTCATTTCCATTCCCCATTGACCATTTGAAGTCGATCTTTCTAAAACCTGTGTATTGCTTAGTGGTCTTTACATACTTCTTTAGTGCAGACATGTCTCCGCCGAGGGTTCCATTGATCCCGTGCTTAGAAATAAGGATTCTGCCCTTCAAACCAAGGCTCTCGCAGAGGTTCTGCTGCCATAGCTTTACAGCCTCCGGGTCCGATATAGGAGTGAAGCCGTAGTAAAGGATAATTTTTTGTAATTCCACGCTTCTAAGTTTAGAGATATACATGGGCTCTCAACAGCCCTAGAATTACCACATGACTGACATTAAAGGAATTAACACCAAGGGTTTCGACCACAGCGTTCGCCCACAAGACGACCTTTTCCGCCACACCAACGGTGACTGGCTAAAGAACGAGGACATTCCAGCCGATCAGGCTGTGCACGGTTCGTTCTATAAGCTCCGTGATGACTCAGAAGATGCTGTTAAGGCAATTCTTGAAGAGGCTCAAGCAAACTCAAAGCCAGGTGTTAGCCAGCAGATTGGTGACATGTATGCATCATTCCTGGATGAGGCAAGAGCGAACGAATTAGGTGCAGCTCCTATCGCTGAAGATCTAGCTCGTATTGCTAAGTCAGACTTCGCAGGAATCACACATCTTCTAGGTGAACTTGAGCGTGGAGTGGTCAGTGGAATCTTTGGCATGTATGTCAACAACGATCCAGGTAACCCTGAGCGCTACCTAATCAACATGTATCAGGGTGGACTAGGTCTACCTGATGAGTCTTACTACCACGATGAGAAGTACGCAGCATATAGAGATGCTTACGTGCCTTATATCTCAAACATGCTGCAGCACGCAGGTTGGTCAGCGGCAGATGCAGATAAAGATGCACAGACCATCATGAACTTTGAAACTAACCTTTCAAAGCTTCACTGGAATGTTGTTGAAACTCGTGATGCAGAAAAGACTTACAACCTAATTCCTTTTGAACACCTAAAGAAGATGACTCCTACATTCGATTGGGATGCTTACCTTAAGGGAATGCAACTAGATTCAAAGATTCTCTTTGAGAGCGTTGTAATGACGCCTTCATTCTTTGAAGGATTGGATTCTGTATACAACGAGGCAAACCTAGATGCAGTTAAGTTGTGGTTGCAGTGGCAGGTTATTAACTCAACCGCTCCATACCTAAG
>JBEDBW010000036.1:0-9068 GCA_041177045.1 Actinomycetota bacterium
ACCTTGGCTAGAACAGTACAGGCAATACCCTCAGTTACCTTATTCAACTTAACTAAAGGGGTATTGCCGATAAGTTCGACCACATTGTTGTAATACTTCATATCTCAAGAATACCGAGTAAAAGAAAACCCGCCTTGGCCTAAGCCAAGACGGGAACTCTCTTGTGAGTTCCCCCTAAGGAATTAGCGGAAAAATGAGCGTAGAGGCGATTCCATTCGGCTCACCGTTCTCGTCAGTGTATTCGCGGTGACACACCCAGCTAAGAGTGTCAAAGTTGAGATCCACTGACGCGCTGAAATCAGGTGAATCGGTTGGGGTTGCTGTGCATCGGTTCCCTGCACGTTCTTCTAGCATTCGGCCGGCCCCCTTACTCAATGGAATCAAGAGCACCAAGACCAATAGAGCGATTGCTACTTTCCCCTTTTGTATTTTCATATTTTTCCCTTCGGGAAAATCTTATTTGATATATAACAAATAAACAAGTTTTTAAGATACAGTGGAGACATGACTGAAAAAGCACCCATCAGAGTTACCCAACCAACTCTCAAAATTGCAAGGTTCCTTGCCGAACTCAAGACAAGTTCTACTTGGGGATTACAGATATGCGCAGAAACCCGGCTCGGTTCTGGATCCGTGTATTCGGTTCTAGACCGGTTTGAATCCTATGGCTGGGTCGAATCATTCTGGGAAGAAGACAACAACCGACGTGGAGCAAGGCGAAGACTTTACAAGGTTACGTCTGTAGGTAAGAAGTCACTACAGCAATTAGTTGCTGAGAAGGAAAGTATTTCGATTCTGATCCAAAGCCGAGCAAAGGTTCAAGCATGAAACAAGCACATTCAACTCAATTCCTCACCATCCTTGGACTTGGGCTAAGCCCTAAAAGAGTTTCCAGGCTCAAAGAAGAGTATTTGGGTGACAGCGAAACAGACAAGAATGCTAAACGAACTGCTATCAAGCGAGTCCTGCAAAGCTACCTTGCAATAAGCAATCTCAATGCACTTGTCGTCTTCCTACTGGCAGCTTTGGGTATCGTCGCCACTTTGAAGTCCATGTGGCTTTGGGCTACTTGCTTGCTAATAGTGACGTTCTTTACTGCAGCTACCCCAAGTGATTTGAGTTTTTCCTCGAAGGCATTCAAGCTTTACCGATTTGCCCTGGCTACATTGGCTATCATTGCTTGCGGCTACTCTTTCGCCTTTGAGAATCTCAACCAATATCCGCAACTATTGGGCCTTAATCCGTACCTTGGAAGCTTCCCTTTGTTACTCCTCTGTGCAATTGCATTGGTAACCTTGCCGGCTCTAGCGTTTTCGATGTTCAAATCGGTTTACAGATGGAGTCACGTTCAGCAAGTCTGGTACGTTCTTGCAACACTTGCCATTTTCTCAAGCGGCTACTGGTTCGATCAGCTTGAGCCGCCAGTCATTCTTTGGATATTGCTGGATGTGCTTCTCGCAATCAGTGTGTTTGTCGTTAGCGGAATAAAAAGAAAACCCGCCTTGGCCTAAGGCCAAGACGGGAAATTCTTTTCAGTGAAGAAGATTACTTAAGGGTAACCTTTGCACCAGCAGCTTCTAGAGCAGCCTTAGCCTTCTCTGCAGTCTCCTTGTTAGCACCCTCAAGAACGGTTGCTGGAGCGCCGTCAACAACGGCCTTTGCTTCGCCTAGACCTAGGTTAGTTAGTGCACGCACTTCCTTAATAACCTGGATCTTCTGGTCGCCAGCAGCTTCAAGAACTACATCGAATGAGTCCTTCTCTTCAGCTGCTTCTGCTCCGCCACCTGCTGCAGGTGCAGCAGCAACAGCTACTGGAGCTGCTGCGGTAACTTCGAATACTTCTTCGAACTTCTTAACGAACTCTGAAAGCTCGATTAGTGATAGTTCCTTGAAGGCTTCAATTAGCTGGTCTGTAGTCAGCTTTGCCATGTGTATCTCCTTGTTTTAGTTTGTGAAACTTTGGGTTTGGTTATGCAGCTTCTTGCTTTTGACGCAGAGCGTCGACTGCGCGAGCAGCCTGAGCAAGAGGTGCCTGGAACATGTATGCTGCACCGAATAGTGAAGCCTTGAAAGCATTGGCGGCCTTGGCCAGCAATACTTCGCGAGATTCAAGATCAGCAAGCTTGGTAACCTCTGCAGGTGTAAGAGCGGCTCCATCGAAGAAACCTGCCTTTACCACTAGCAGTGGGTTTGCCTTAGCGAAATCACGCATTGCTTTGGCAACAGAGACTACGTCTCCGCTAACAAATGCCACAGCGCTAGGACCCTGGAAGTGACCGTCAAATGCGGTAACTCCAGCGTTCTTAGCTGCAATGGCTAGCAGTGTGTTCTTTGCTACGGCGTAAGTTGCATCTCCACTGATTGAACGGCGCAGCTCTTTAAGCTGTGCCACAGTGAGTCCGCGGTACTCGGTGAGCAGAACAGCAGCTGAACTCTGGAATAGACCAGTTAGTTCTGCGACTGAGGCTTGCTTGTCCGCCATGGCGCTCCTTATATCTGTGATGCCGGTAGCCCTAGGGTCTTAAAGTAAAAAGCTCTGGCGCAAATGACCAGAGCTAGAAAAATCTAATTCAGTTCACCTGCGCTGGAAGCCGCTTACTAAGCGGACCTTCGTCGAAACATGCAAAACCTCTGATAAATCAATGGATTTGCCTGTACCGAAACCGGCGGTCTTTGGCTTCCCCCAGTTTAGCCTGAAACCCTCTACCCCTGCAACCCCTAATAAACTGACCTCATGGAATACACCCAATTGGACGAAGAAGCCCAAATAGCAGCTGTTCAGGAGCTGGTACCAGGGATCTTGAGGCAATACGGGATAGAGCCTAAAGAGATCAAGAATGTGAATCATGCCTTTAACTCGTCCTTCAAGATCACAGATAGCCAGGGCCAAGACCTAGCCCTAAGAATCAACCTCAGTTCACACAAATCAGGTGATGAAGTCTTAGCTGAAATGCAGTGGCTGGAAGCCCTGAGCCTCGAAGGTTCAGTACAAGCTCCAATACCTCTAAGAACAACAATATCAGCACAAGATTTGAACCTCTAAACACGGACACAACAGCCGTGCTGTTCAAATGGATTGAAGGTGAAGAAGTAGGCGATGAACCAACTAATGAGCAGCTCTTCGAACTAGGTCAAAACATGGCTCGATTGCAGTTGTCAGTGAAAGACCTAAAGTTCTCCCCGCCAGCATTCATGCCAGCAATCAATTCAACACTCATGAATTCTAAAGACCTTCTCACACCATCAAAACCAGATGCAATTAGCGACAATCTTTATGAAGACATTCTCAAAGGCTTAGCTATCTCTGATGAAGTATTCCAAAGACTCTCTAAAACTCAAGAGTTAATTCCTATTCATGCGGATCTACACATGGCAAATGTGATCCAATCAAAAGACAAATTAGCAATCATTGACTTTGACGATGCAGGCATTGGTCTTCCTATTCAAGACCTAGTAATCAGCAATTATTACATTCGCGAAGACCGAGAACGAGAAAAGCATTTGAAAGCTGGATACTCTTCCGTTCTAGAACTACCTAAGATTTCAGACGAAGACTATGAGGTTCTGCTACTAAGCAGATTGATCTGTCTAATCAATGCGGTGTTGGATATGACTTCAGCAGAAATTATTGAATTCCTGCCTAAGTTCCTAGTTAGAGCTCAGAAGAGATTTGACCAGTTCTATGCAACTGGTCAGTTCACTCTTGCTGACTAAGTTGTTACTTACTGCCCTTACCGAAGGTCTTCTTGAACCAGATCTTGAACTGAGCGTATTTCTTATCAACCCAGATGTTTAACCTTCTAGCCCACTGGAATCTAACCTGAAGGAATCTAGTACTAATAAGAATCAATGGAATGCCGACCTCAGGCAACAGTATGCTCACGAGAACACCAACTGGCAGAAGAATAAAGCCAATAGTTAGCTTGAGGAATTCGTTCATACTCAATTAAATCACGCCAAAAAGAAAGCCGTCTAACCCGAAAGTTAGACGGCTTCTTCTAATTAGTTTTAGCGATCGCGTCCTGGACGGCCGCCGGATCTCCCGGCAGGTCTTCCACCTGAACGTGCTCCATCTCTTGAGCCACCTCTTGAACCACCGCGGTCTGAACGACCACCGAAGTCACGAGATCCGCCTCTTGAGCCACCACGATCTGAACGGCCGCGGCCGCCTTCACGTGATGAACCACCGCGGCTGTCACCGAAGTCCAAAGAGCTAGCAGCTGGTGCTGGAGCAATAGGACCTGCGATTTCAGCAAGGATTGGGCTGTCTTGTCTAACATCCATGTAGATTGCATCGCGTTCTGCTCTGCGAAGAAGGTCTTCGACCTTACGTCTACGTGAACGAGGAACCAAAGTAATAACAGTTCCAGTCTTACCAGCACGACCGGTACGGCCTGAACGGTGAAGGTAGGTCTTGTATTCCTCTGGTGGATCAACCTGGATAACCATTGCAATGTCATCAACGTGGATACCACGAGCAGCAACGTCAGTTGCAACTAGAACACGAACTTCACCTGACATGAATCTCTGTAGGTTACGGTTTCTCTGGTTCTGGTTTAGGTCACCGTGCAGACGAGCTGCTGGAACACCAGCGCTGGTTAGTGACTCACTTAGACGCTCTGCAGTCATCTTGGTACGAGTGAAGATAATTGCCTTACCCTCACCCTGAACTAGACGAAGCAAGATTGGGCTACGTGCATCAGTTTCAGCAAACATAACTCGGTGAATGATGTCTGATGTTTCTTCAGTCTCGTTAGGAACTTCATAAACATAAGGGTTAGGGAGGAACTGCTTAACTAGAGCATCAATCTCACGGTCCAAAGTTGCTGAGAACAGCATCTTCTGTGAATCACCGGTAGCTGCTGTAATTCTCTTCACTGGCTCGATGAAACCTAGATCACACATGTGGTCTGCTTCATCGATAACTAGAGTCTCAACATCACGAAGATCAACAATCTTCTGAGCCATTAGATCTTCTAGACGACCTGGGGTAGCAACAAGAATGTCAACACCACGAGCCATAGCAATCTCTTGTCTACGCTGAGGCATACCACCGTAGATACATGTGGTGTAGAAACCTACTGAACGAGCTAGCTGAGAAAGAGTTCTATCAATCTGGTCAGCTAGTTCACGAGTAGGAGCAAGAATCAAAGCACGAGGACGGTTAGGTTTACGTGGCTGTGATCCTTGAGCAACAAGCTTGGTAATAAGAGGAACTGCAAAAGCAATTGTCTTACCAGATCCAGTCTTACCTCTACCCAAGATATCTCTACCTGAGATAGCAGCAGGAATAGTTGCCTGCTGAATAGGGAATGGAGCAATAGCACCCATCTGAGTAAGAGTCTCTAGAAGACGTGGGTGTAGACCCATCTCTTCCCACTCTGCTGAGATAACTGCATCTGCTTGATCAACTGACTGAAGCTTCTCTAGAACTACATCTTCAAAGAAAGCCTTCTTGTTTGGAGACTTGTCTCTTGCACCATCGAATGAACGCTGACGGTTGTCATCTCTTTCCATACGATCTGATCTACGAGGATCTCTTGAACCTCTGTCATCACGTGCTGGACGAGAATCGCTCCACTCACGACGAGGAGCACGATCATCACGAGCTGGTCTCTCAGGAGTCCATTCACGACGAGGAGCTCTGTCGTCACGCTGAGGTCTTTCTGGTGTCCACTCTCTGCGAGGTGCTCTGTCGTCACGAGCCGGTCTTGAATCAGACCATTCTCTTCTTGGAGCACGATCGTCACGAGCAGGTCTTTCAGGAGTCCACTCTCTACGTGGTGCTCTTTCATCACGAGCCGGTCTTTCAGGAGTCCACTCTCTGCGAGCTGGTCTTGAGTCTGATCCTGCACGAGAAGCGTTTCCGCCTGTGCGAGCATTACGGCCAGCAAATGATTCTCTTGAACCACCTGGTGTCCACTCTGGACGACGATCGTCGCTACGAGCTGGACGGTCGTTACGTTGTTCACGGATTGGACGAGCATCTCTTGAAGGACGGTCGTTTCTAACTTCTCTTAGAGGACGAGCGTTATCTTCGCGATAATCTCTCTTGTCTCTTCCTCCTGCAGCCGGAGCTGATGAGGTGTGACGTGGCTTACGAGAAGCCGGGGCAGCGCTAGCTGCACCTTTACGATGGGTAGTTTTAGCCGCGGTTGCTCTAGGCGCGCGCGAATTAGTGCCGTTTTTAGGCATGTTTATATTCCTTTATAGTGTGTGGCCTTCGCAGGAGTAGTGCTAGGGCGCATGGATAGTCGAACTGCGCTGACCCACACACGAGAAGAACATCTGCAACACGGCAGATTCTCACAAATAGGAAGACTGGCACATTTATATTGTTCAGACCAAAGGTTCGAACTATGTGCTGCAAACGACTACTGTCAGGATTGCCTGACTTACAAAGCCTAACGGAAAGGTAACGTTTTGCCTATAGGCAATATTTAGGCTATTTCTAGAAGCCTGAGGCAGCTGAAACAATCAGGACAATAAACAGAATTAGCCCAGTTAGGAAGCCCAAGCCTACGAATACGTAGCCAAGGATCAAACCTGCGGTAGCCATTCCCTTGTTCTGAGTGCTCAACTGACCCTTCTTCATATAGCTAAGAGACAAGTGTCCAAGGATGATTCCGGCCAATGGGATTATGAAAGCTCCAATAAGAGCAAACATAGGAAGGTTAGTCAGGTTGCTTTGACCTGCAGTCTGAGCCGCTGGAATCTGTGTATCCTGGGAGCCCTTCGGGGCATCCATCAGATCTTGTTGCGTGATTTGCTTCACGACCTTTGGGCTAAGCAAAGAAGCTACGACTGATAGTGCCAGAGCTAGAGCACAAGCGGATAAAGATACCCATCCAAGCACGGTGTCATAGTAAGTGTCCAAAGTGTCCAAAATGTCCCAGCTTTGAGTCCAGATTCCAATTGCACCGTAGGACGCAAAGTCTGAAACCCAAGAGGCTACGAAGACAAACAAAAACAAGAAGGCTCCCAGGGCAGGCTGAAGCCACCGCTTTCTCAGAATTAATCCAAGCACTGCAACCAAGATGGCGACTATAGGAGTTGCAATAGATCTAACCAGAAAATACATGCTCTGGAGAAACCATGGGAACGCTTCAGGATTAGCTTCAGACTCTTGAGACCAATAATTGAACGCCTGAAGAAGGGATTCGGTCATCTGAACTGCTATAACTATGGACAAAATTCCAAACACCAAGAACAGAACTGAAGAAATAATTCTCAATGGACTCAGTGGTACTTTAGCTCTAACTGCAATTGCGTTGGTTGTCATGGCTATTCCTTACATTTTTCTAAGGTCCCCATTCGGGACGCTTTTATCCTAGTGGCGACTAATCTCACAAATGCTAAATCAAACCTCTGAGAGTCAATTCAGCGTGAAGCTCTGGATCAGTTGGCTCAACCAGGTGTTTGCCATCTGCGAAGACGATTACTGGAATGTTCGTTCTTCCGGAGATTTGTCTTGCTTCTTCTGTGAATTCAGCTGACTGTTCAACGTCTTTCTTTTCATATTCAACGTTTAGTGTCTTTAGAAGTCGCTCGGATCTTCTGCAGTCTCCGCACCAGTCAGCACCGTAAACAACTACTTCACTCATCTTTTTACCTCAATCTATTTGTGTCTGGAATGAATAACTCTTCACCATCAAAGGTAATACCAGTTAGGTCTTTGACGACTATATCTACCTGTGACTTCACGGCCTTCTTGCCAACACCTATTACTAAGCCAACTCCAGCTTCAATAGCTGAGATAACTCCTGCATCAGCGTCCTCAAACACCACACAATCCTGAGGGTCAAAACCTAGGTTCTTAGCTCCTAATAAATAAGGATCAGGATGAGGCTTACCTCTTTGAACATCATCTCCAGTTACCAGTTCTTTAGGAATAACTAGCCCTGCTGCTTCTAGCCTTGCTCTTCCTAGGTTTGGATTAGCTGATGTGCAGATAGTCCAGATACCTGGTCTAAGAGAAAGAAGTAGTTCCTTAGCGCCTTTTAGACCAACAGTTAGATGAGCAGTGTCTTGCTCAAGAGCATTGATCCGATCATTAGCAGCACTAAATAGTTCAGCACTGACTAATTCACGAACCATGTCTTCTGCCCGACGACCAGCATTGTTTGCTTTGTCTAGGTCATAGCCAGGTGAATACTCTTTAGCCCAAACATCCCAAGCAGTCTTAGCTGCTTGGTGTGAATCGACCAGAACTCCGTCGTTGTCGAATAAGAGAGCAGAGCAGGAGTACTTCATAATCTAAAGGCTACCCTGTGGCTGAACTGTTATCGAGGTGCACGTCTTTGCCCAACCGGAAACGCTAGCATTTAAGCAGTGGGGGCACAGTGCTCTTGCGGACTAGGGGAAATTGTGAGTTGTGAGAAAGTTCAACCCATGGTTAGAAAAAGTAGAGTTCTCTAATGGCAAATACAGCAAAGAAAAAGAGAACGCCAATCTCTCAAGCAAAATTCGGTGCGATCTTGACCCTCATTGCTATAGCTTTGGGTTCAGCGCCAGCCATCATCGGTTACGTTTTGGCTCTTATGACAAGCACGCCAGGCGATGGTGGCGGTTGGGGGCTCATGATCTTCATGCTGACCATCATCACTGGACCTATTGGAGCGGTGGTCGCAGTGATAGGTCTGGTGAAGCTGCTGACTGGTTTCGTTCGCGCGATCAGGACACAGCTACCTGCCGAAGGTGATGCTAAGCGCGAAGAAGTTCTCGGAGAACGAGCTATTGCTTTTGCTCTACTCTCAATACCTTTGCTAATAGTCCAAACAGTAGCCAACTTCGTATTGGGACACATGAACCTTGGTCAAGGGATACTTGTGCCAATCGTTATTACAACCGCACTCGTTGTTACAACCGCAGTAGTTGTTACAACCGCAGTAGTTGCTATTCGTTATGGGGTCCAATCTCAGCAACAAAAACTTAGAAGACACGTTTCCACAGCAGCTTCGTTCTTAATACTGCTAGCCGTTGGCTTAGGAGTGTTCTGGTATCTAACCTTTACGGTCTTCCATAACGCTTAGTTAGCAGAAACAATACTTCTGATACGAACGGCAATG
>JBEDBW010000037.1:0-5815 GCA_041177045.1 Actinomycetota bacterium
TCATTACTTCGTGGTTTCCACGTCTAGATCCATATGAGTTGAAGTCAACGCGAGAGACATTGTTCTCAGCTAGATACTTTCCAGCCGGTGAGTCTGCCTTGATAGAACCTGCAGGGCTAATGTGATCTGTTGTTACAGAGTCCCCTAGCTTGGCAAGAACACGAGCATCGTGGAAGTCAACTACAGGAGACGGAGTCATGCTCATTCCCTCAAAGTAAGGAGGCTTTCTAACGTATGTGCTCTTAGCATCCCAGCTGAAGGTATCTCCAGTTGGAGTAGGAAGTAACTTCCATCTCTCGTCACCTTCGAATACGCCTGCATACTGTCTGTTGAACATGTCAGAATCGATAGTTGAATCAATAGTTGATTGAACCTCATCAGGTGTAGGCCAGATGTCAGAAAGGAAAACATCCTTGCCTTCTTTGTCTTTTCCTAGCGCTTGAGTATCAAAGTTGAAGTCCATAGTTCCAGCAAGTGCATAAGCAACTACCAATGGAGGTGAGGCTAGGTAGTTCATCTTCACGTCTGGGTTGATACGACCTTCAAAGTTTCTGTTACCCGAAAGAACAGCGGTAACCGCCAAGTCGTTCTTGTTGACTGCTTCTGAAATCTCCGCATCTAAAGGACCTGAGTTTCCAATACAGGTTGTACAACCATAACCAACTAGATCAAAGCCAAGACCATTTAGATCTGATGTAAGGCCAGCCTTGTCGAAGTATTCAGTAACGACCTTTGAGCCAGGGGCAAGAGAAGTCTTAACCCAAGGCTTGCTCTTTAGGCCCTTAGCAACAGCCTTACGAGCTAGTAGGCCAGCAGCCATCATTACTGATGGGTTTGAGGTGTTGGTGCAAGAAGTAATAGATGCGATGGCAACATAGCCGTTGTCAATTGAGTAATCAGTGCCATCAACCTCAGTTGGGTTTGAAACATCACTGCTGTATGTCTTGATGTCTGACGCGAAGTGTTCCTTTGCCTTTGAAAGTTCAATTCTGTCTTGAGGTCGCTTAGGGCCTGCAATAGAAGGAACAACAGTTGAAAGATCTAGCTCGATGTATTCGCTGTATGCAGCTTCATTGTTTGCATCGTGCCAAAGACCCTGTGCTTTGCTGTAAGCCTCAACCAATTCAATTTCTTCTGAAGCACGACCAGTTGAACGTAGGTAATCAATAGTGACTTCATCGATTGGGAAGATAGCAACAGTTGATCCGAACTCTGGGCTCATGTTTCCAATAGTTGCTCGGTTTGCTAGTGGAACTGCGCTAACACCTGCTCCATAGAACTCAACAAACTTTCCAACCACACCATGCTTACGCATCATCTCGGTGATAGTTAGAACAACATCTGTTGCAGTTGCTCCAACTGGAATCGAACCAGTCAATTTAAATCCAACAACCTTAGGGATCAGCATTGAAACTGGCTGACCTAGCATTGCAGCCTCAGCTTCGATTCCACCAACTCCCCAACCAAGAACACCAAGACCATTAACCATGGTGGTGTGTGAGTCGGTACCAACACATGAGTCTGGATAAGCAAGTGTTTCGCCATCAAGTTCTCTAGTCATAACTGTTCTTGCTAGATACTCAATGTTGACCTGGTGAACAATTCCTGTACCTGGAGGGACAACCTTGAAGTTGTTGAAAGCTCCCTGACCCCAACGAAGGAATTGGTAACGCTCGCCGTTTCGCTCATATTCGTAGGCAACGTTTCTCTCGAACGCATCTGGTGAACCAGCTACGTCAATCACAACAGAGTGGTCGATAACAAGTTCTGCTGGGGAAAGTGGATTGATCTTCTTTGGGTCGCCACCTAGATCGGCAACAGCTTCACGCATGGTGGCAAGGTCAACGATGCAAGGAACACCTGTGAAGTCCTGCATGATTACACGAGCTGGGCTGAACTGAATCTCGATGTCTGGCTCAGCCTTTGGATCCCAGTTCACAATGGCGTTGATGTGAGCATCAGTGATGTTCGCTCCGTCTTCGGTGCGAAGCATGTTCTCAAGAAGAATTTTCAGGCTATAAGGGAGCTGGTTCTTTAGAACGCTGTCCAACCTAAATATGCGATACGACTTGTTGCCCACATCAAGGGTTGAACTGGATTTGAAACTATTCACTTTGGACAAAGTCCGCTCCTAGCAGTGCTGAAAAAGAATTACTTGTCCAAAATACCATCTTGTTTGGCGCTAACTACTTTCCTAAGTAAAAGCCATGAAATCCAGATCATCATCAAGAAGTATGGGGTTCCCATAACAATCCTTGTAAAACCAAGGGAAACAACATCATTTGCCAGATACATAGGCACCTGAACCAGTAGACGAGATGCAAAGAAAGCAACCCAAAGCCATGTCACTAGGTTGAAAAAGCGGACTTTTCTGCGTTCCTTCCTCCATCTGAGGCCCTGATCGGTCATAAAACCAACAAGAACGCCGATTAGCGGAAAACGCACCAAAACGCTCAACAGCAGAGCTCCTCCGTAAGCAGCATTAGTGACAAAGCCAGTCAAGTAGAAGTCTCTAGGCTGCCCTTCTGGCCTCTGAGCAAGGTAGATAGCCAAAGCAATACCAAGAACGGGGCCTAAAAGTGCTGAAGCTGGTCTTTTTGCCAGAAAATGCCTGATTATCAAGGCAACCATGGCAATCGACACTGAAACGATAGAAATAGTCAGGTCCTGCCAGATGGCGAAGCTGAGGACATAGACCAAACCTGGAACTGTAGCTTCAATGAACCCTAGAACACCGCCAACACTGGCAATTAGGCTCTTGGCATCTACTTTGTAGCCATCGTCGGTCTTTTTTACTCCGTACTTCTCAGAGTCGATCTTTGGCTTCTCGTTAGCCATTACTTTGCTCTCGTAACAATTGAGCCTGTTGGAAGCTCTAAAGGTAGAACTTCTCTAGGAGGAAGTGGAGTCTCTCCCCTGTTCACTACAAGGCCCCTAAAGACATCTTCTAATTCACTTCTTTGCTCAAGGTCAGTGATGGCAGCACCTGAGATGGTCCCTCTTAGCAACCAGCGGTTTCCGCTAAACCCGAACATCCGGACTTTCTGGCTCTTGGAGTCAACGATAGGAATTTCAGCATGAATTTCAACTCCGTAAGGTCCGGTTACCTTTTCGGCTACGACCTTTTGGCTAGTCAGACTTGTAAAGATATCGTCAACAACTTCATCCCATAGCGATGATCCCTTAGAGGAAGCAAAAGCCTGAACTTGCAAAACGCTTTCTTTGTAGTCGAAGGAGATGGCGACAACTCGCTGAGTTCCTTCTTCAATATCAGCTCGCACACCAACTCCTGGGTTTGGCACGAAAAGAAGAGAACCAAAATCAACCAAATCTTTAGGTGCGTTTAGATCTGCGCTATCCCAAGGGCCTTTGTTGAGTTGGCGTCCGCCATTAGCGTTCATCATCACTTGACTCCGGTCGATCCAAAGCCAGCGCTTCCCCGTTGTGAACCGGGTAGTTCTGTTACGTGCACGAATCTTGCAGATTCAAACTTTTGGAATAGCATCTGAGCAATCCTGTCTCCTCGAGAAATCTCAAAGTCTTCATCGGAGTGGTTGACCAAAGTAATAAGCATCTGACCGCGGTAACCCGCATCAACAGTTCCTGGAGCATTTAGCACTGTTATCCCGTGCTTGGCTGCCAAGCCACTTCTTGGATGAACAAGAGCTACGTAACCAGCTGGCAGAGCAATTGACACTCCAGTGTTGACTGTGTGTCTAGATCTAGCCGGAACAATTGCGTTATCTGCTGACCTTAGGTCATATCCTGCATCACCAGGGTTACCAATAGTTGGCATCAGATCTGGTTCACAGCTAATTAGAACTTCAAAAGAGGTCATGAGCGTATTCTAATTCCATGACAATACTTCCAGCGACGGACCTCTATAAAGAGCGGGTTCTACCAACCGTTTACTTCTACATAGCTTCAATAACTCTCCCACTTTCTCTTTTTCTAGTGGCACTGCCTTTTTCTGAAGTTGTCAGCATTTCTTTAGCCCTAGCTTCAATTCCAGCCGTTCTAGTTCTTTCCTGGCTGGGCTCGCCACTAATTTCTTTGACGAAGCAAACTCTTTCCATTGGTCAAGCTTCAATTGAGACCAAATACCTAGGCAAAGCTGAAGTAGTCAGCCCAGAAAACGCATTTCAGGAACGTGGCTCGAAGCTAGATAGCCGAGCTTTCACCAAGTTTCAAATTGGGGTCAAACAGCTAGTGAAAATTGAAATCCAAGATAAACAAGATCCGACTCCCTACTGGTTGATTGCAACCAGGAACCCAGAAGTTTTAGCGGGACTAATCAATAAGCGTTAGTGAGCGCAGTCAACACAAACAGGACCATATTCGCCGTTTTTCTTGGCTTTTTGGCTGTGGTGTTTGACGATAAAGCATTCTGAGCAGGTGAACTCGTCTTCCTGCTTAGGCACGACAACAACGTCCTGCTCCTCATTAGTTACTTCAGGAATGGAGAAGGAATCGGAATGATCGTCAGCATCTACGTCTGACGCAGCGGATGTTCCCTCTGACTCTTTGATAGCTTCAAGGGACTCTGTGTCGTCGTCGTTCTTGCGTGGAGCATCGTAATCGGTAGCCAATTACTTTCCTTTCGAATAATTCATTTCAGCGCTGAAAGTGTCCAACACGAAGTACATAAATGCAACCCTATTAACACCGAAGAAAGCACTATTGTCAGTCATCTCCCAGTTTGGGCGTGTCGCGGCACAGCAGAATCAACCGCCAAACTAGCACATCAAGTGGCAAACTATCCGCAGAAGGATTGAAAATGGCGGATTTACGAATAACTGGCGTTACTAACAACCAGCTCGAGCTTCAGGCTCCCGATGGCACTCGTCACTACCTAGAGATTTCACCTGACTTACTCAAAGCAATGAAATCAAGGCCAGCAGAACTTCCGCCGACACTTACCCCACGAGAGATTCAAGCCGAGATTCGTCTGGGCACAACAGTTGCTGAACTAGTTGCACGAACAGGTGCTGATGAAGATCAGGTTGCCAAATATGCGGCCCCGATACTTACTGAACTCAAACACATCGTCACTTTGGCTAGAAACATCAGACTCTCTCTTGCTGGAGATAGATTCACCGATCCAACTCAGATTGAATTTGGCACTGTGATGGATGAGCGCTTAGCCACAAATAGAGCTACAGATGTCTCTTGGGTATCCAAGAAAACTGTTGAAGGTGTTTGGTTAGTTTCCGCAGAATACAAAGTTGCTTCAGAGGCAGGTACTGCAACCTGGTCTTTTGATCCCAAGAATCTTTCTCTAGTTCCAGAGAATCAGAGTGCACTTCTCTTGTCAAACGGATCTCCACTTAGTTTGATCGACAGCACGCCAAAGATTAAGTCTGAACAGGTTCTGCACCCGACTGTTTCGGCAGCACAGGTTGAAACTTTCGAAGAAGAAGCACAACCGGTAACAACAGGGCTCTCAGTAGTTCCTGAACTGATTGAAGAAATTCCGGTTGAGCAAAATCAAACCGAAGTAATCACCGTTGTGGAAACTGAGACTAGAGCAACATTCCATGTTGTAGATGACGTTCAAGAGGAATTTGAATCAGAAGAAATCTACTCTCAGGAAAGAGAAGACGTTGCTGAAGAAATATTTGTGGAAGAGATTGTCGAAACTGAATCTTCGATAGTTGAGGAACCGGAAACTTTTGAACCAGTTGCTGAACCTGAGGCTCCAGTAGTCCAAGCTCCACCAACTCAGAGCACATCACGATGGGCAGAGGTTTTGTTCGGTTCTAAAGACGAAGAAGACGACAAGTAGCTAATAGCCGATAGCAATAAGCGGGATGCT
>JBEDBW010000038.1:0-5667 GCA_041177045.1 Actinomycetota bacterium
TTCCTGATTCAGAAAGAATTAGAAGTCCTAACTAGATTGACTCACACACCAGAACGTCCATACGCAGTTGTCCTCGGTGGTTCAAAAGTCTCAGACAAGCTAGGTGTCATTGATCACCTTCTTCCTCACGTGAATCAGTTACTGATTGGTGGAGGAATGGTGTTTACTTTCCTTGCTGCTCTTGGACACAAAGTCGGTTCAAGCCTTCTTGAAGTAGATCAAATTGAAACTGTGCGCGGCTATCTCAAGCGAGCCGACGAACTCGGCGTTGAAGTTGTTTTACCTACCGACATCGTCGTGGCAAGCAAATTTGGAGCAGACGCGGAAGTTGAAGTTACCAAAGCTTCAGAGATAGAAGAGACTCCATTTGGAAGCTCTGGTCTTGGTTTGGACATTGGTCCTGAGAGTGCGTTAGCGTTTGCAGAAATTATTCGTAGAGCTAAGACTGTTTTTTGGAACGGTCCAATGGGTGTTTTTGAGATCGAAGCTTTCGCTAATGGAACCAAGCAGGTTGCTCAGGCACTAAGTGAAGTAGACGGCTTGTCTGTTGTTGGTGGTGGCGACTCTGCTGCTGCAGTTCGTATTCTTGGATTCGAAGACTCTGCGTTCTCTCACATCTCAACCGGTGGTGGGGCTAGTTTAGAATTCCTAGAGGGTAAAACAATGCCAGGATTAGAGGTTTTGAAGTGAGTGTAGAGAGAGTTCCATTCATCGCTGGTAACTGGAAGATGAACCTTGATCACCAGCAAGCAATCGCCCTAGTACAGAAACTCTCCTGGACTCTTGCTGATGCAAACCACGACTACACAAAGACGGAGGTTGCTGTATTCCCTCCGTTCACCGATCTTCGTACCGTTCAGACACTTATTAGTGCTGAGAAGTATTCAATCTCTCTTGGGGCTCAAGATCTAAGCCAGCACGATTCAGGTGCATACACAGGTGAGATATCAGGTGCTTTCCTAAAGAAGCTTGATGTTCAATACGTACTCATTGGACACAGCGAACGCAGAAGCTACCACCACGAGGATGACACTGTTGTTCAGGCAAAGGTTGCGGCAGCGTTCAAACATGGTCTAGTACCTGTCATCTGCGTGGGCGAGACACTTGAAGAACTAGAGACTGAGGGTCAGAGTGCTGTTCCAGTTCGACAGATCCTGGCGGCTCTTTCAGGTCATGCGAAGGTTGGCGAGTTCATCGTTGCTTACGAGCCAGTTTGGGCTATTGGTACAGGTCAAGTAGCCACTCCTGAGCAAGCTGCAGTTGTGGCTAGCAAGATTAGAGAGGCCATTGAAGGGCTTCTAGGTCCTGAAGTGGCCCAGAGCACCAGAATCCTTTATGGAGGCTCAGTAAAGGCCGCAAACGTGGCTGGATTCCTTAGAAGCCCTGAAGTTGACGGGGTTTTGGTCGGTGGAGCCAGTCTCGATGTTGACGAGTTCTCAGGCATATCTCGCTTCCTAAAGCACCTAACCTTATAATTTACAAGGGAGATTACCCGTCTCCCGAAAACGAAAGAACAGACAAATGACCGGAATTATCATTGCTTTGAACATCCTGCTAGGTGTTACTAGCTTGCTACTTACTCTTCTCATCCTTCTTCACAAGGGACGCGGTGGAGGTCTTAGCGACATGTTCGGTGGTGGAATCAACAACACAATGGGTTCATCAGGTGTCGCTGAACGTAACTTGAACCGAATCACCGTGATTCTTGGTCTCGTTTGGGTTGTAACGGTAATCATTCTTGGCCTAGCGTCAACTTATTCTTGGGTATAACTTATGAGCGGTAATACAGCAGCGATCAGAGGCTCTCGTGTCGGAGCTGGCCCAATGGGTGAGCAGGACAACGGTTTCCAAGCCGAACGCATAACAATCAGTTACTACTGCTGCAACAACCACAGCTTCTCATCATCGTTCGCATCAAGCGTAGAAACTTCCGAGCTTCCAGTTGAGCAGGACTGTCCACACTGTGGTCTTCCTGCTGGACAAGACAAAGACAACCCACCACAGATTGCTAAGCACGAGCCATACAAGACGCACCTTGCCTACGTGAAGGAAAGAAGAACAGCACAAGAAGCTAAGGATCTTCTTGATGAGGCTGTTGCACTTGTTAGAGAACGTCGCGTGCGTCTTCTAGCAGAAGCTAAGGCAGAGGCGAAGAAGGCTGCAAAGACTAAAAAGTCTTAGTTAGCAGCTCCAGAAAGCAGCACCTGCGGCTTCATCAATAATCCACAGAGTTTCACCTTGAGCTTCAACTTTTGCAGCAGGCAATTCACATTCCGGATTCTTGTGCACTGACTCAACAGCTTCAGCTTTGTCGAGGCCTGCGACCACGAACAAAATCTTCTCTGATCTGTTTATTAGCTCCATCGAGAAACTAAGTCGCTGAGGAGGTGGCTTGGGGGAGTTATCTACTGCAATGACTAGATCACCGTCATGATTCATTCCAGGAAACAGAGAAGCTACGTGTCCATCAGGACCCATCCCAAGAATAGTTAGATCCATAGCGGGTTCGCTATCCCCAAAGACTTCAATCATGTGTGCAGAGAAATCGCTTCTCGCGGTTTTGAGTTCCATTCCATTATCTGATGAAGGGAATGCGTGTATCATCTTTGAATCTGTTCCAAGAAGATTCGGCATCACGTTCTTTGCCTGATTGAAGTTTCGATCGGCAGAGTTACTCTCAACGAATCTTTCATCGCCCCACCAGAAATGTGCTCTTGAAACATCTAGCTTTTGATCTGAGACAATCTTGTCAAGCACTTCCAGCGTCAAGATGCCTACGGTGCCTCCGGTGAGAGCAATGTGAACGGAGTTCTTCTTAGCCAGAACATCGTTAATAACTTGAATAATCTCCAAGGAGGCCTGTTGAGCAACATCCAAAGCGTTTATTGCTTTGCGAACTTCAACGGATTTCACGACTGATTCCTTCTATTGCCCTGAGGCTTCTACTTCTTGAATCCAGCGAGGATGAGGGTACCGAAAGCGTCATCGCTATCTAAACGACGTAGGTCCTCAATCAAGCAGTCTCTAAGTGATCTGCGAGGTAGATTGATGTCTCTAGTCGGCTGAGATGGTTGGATGAGAGTTGCCACATCAGGTGCGTTTCTAACAATCTCAATCTCACCTGATTCACGCTCAAGCTTAACTCCTTTGATTCCTGAGACAGCTTTACCGCGATCAGTTCTCACTAGTTCAACTTCGACACCCAGTTTCTGTCCAAGCCATGATGCCAGGAGATCCGTGCTCGGTGAGTCGACCGCTCCTGTGACAATAACCTTTGTGATTGGGTCATAAGGTGGTTGGTCAAGGATGGCAGCAAGCTGTGCTCGCCAAAGTGTCAGTCTGGTCCAAGCAAAGTCACTGTCGCCTGGTACATAGTTGTTTGCTAGAGAGACAAGCCATGCGTGAGGGTCTTTTTGGGTGGCGGCATCGGTGATTCTTCGTTGAGCGATACGACCAATTGCAGAAGCTGATGGCTTGACAGGTGCTTCACCTGGCCACCATGCCACTACAGGAGCGTCTGGAAGAAGTAGTCCCGTAACTAGACTTTCTGGATCGCTAGCAGCTTCACCATATGCTCTCAGGACAATAACCTCAGAAGCACCAGCATCGCCACCAACTCGAATTTCTGCATCAAGTCTTGGTTCTGCCTTGCTTTGTGTTTCCTCATCGGCCAATACAATTATTCGACATGGGTGAGCTCGTGAGGCTTCGTTGGCCGCGAGAATAGCTTCTTCAATACCGGAGAACTTTGTTTGAACTAGGAGAGTCAGCACTCGACCAAGCGCGACAGCGCCACCTTCTTCACGAATGGTGACTAGTTCTCTAGAGATAAGTGAGGTTGTTGTGTTTTCAAGATTCTTAATCACGGACGTCTCCAAGCTCTGCCATCAGCAGCCATCATTTTGTCTGCGGAATCTGGTCCCCAGGTACCAGGTCGATAAGGTTCTGGTTTACCATTCTTAGCCCAGTACTCTTCAATTGGATCAAGAATCATCCAAGAAAGTTCCACTTCTTCATGCCTAGGGAATAGTGGTGGATCACCAAGTAGAACATCGAGGATGAGACGCTCATATGCTTCTGGGCTAGCTTCGGTGAAAGCGTGTCCGTAGCCAAAGTCCATGGTTACATCTCTAACCTGCATACCAACACCTGGAACCTTTGACCCAAATCTGATTGTTACACCTTCATCTGGTTGCACTCGGATAACCAAAGCGTTCTGTCCAAGAGCAGACGTTTGACTCTCACCGAAGATCTGTTGTGGTGCGCGCTTGAACACAATTGCAATTTCAGTAACTCTTCTACCTAATCGTTTACCGGCACGAAGATAGAAAGGAACACCAGCCCAGCGACGAGTGTTGATATCCAGCCTCATGGCGGCGAAAGTCTCAGTTACAGAATCTGGGTTCATGCCATCTTCCTCGAGGAAGCCTGTTACTTTCTCTCCACCTTGCCAACCACCGACATATTGTCCTCTAGAAGTGTGCTTGCCTAGATCTTCAGGAAGTCGAACAGCAGAAAGAACCTTCTCCTTCTCTGCTCGGAGATCTGCCGCGTCAAAAGACACAGGCTCTTCCATGGCTGTGAGAGCAAGGAGTTGAAGCAGGTGGTTTTGAATAACATCTCTAGCTGCGCCAATGCCGTCGTAATAGCCAGCTCGACCGCCTACACCAATGTCTTCAGCCATTGTGATCTGGACGTGGTCAATGTAATTGTTATTCCACAAAGGTTCATAGAGCTGGTTGGCAAATCTAAGAGCAAGAATGTTTTGAACAGTCTCTTTACCTAGATAGTGGTCAATTCTAAAGATTGAGTCAGCTGGGAAGACTGATTCGACAACTTCATTGAGTTCACGTGCGGATTGAAGGTCGTGACCAAAAGGCTTCTCGATAACAACTCTTCGGAACTGATCTGGCTTAGGGTCTGCCAATCCAGAACGAGATAGTTGCTGTGTAACCAATGGGAACGCTTTTGGCGGAATACTTAGATAGAAGGCGTGGTTACCGTTTGTTCCACGCTCGGCATCGAGTGTTTCAATTGTGTCGCGAAGCTTGTCGAAAGCTGCGTCGTCACCGAATTCTCCAGAAACAAATCGAATGCCTCGGGAAAGTTGATTCCAAATCTCTTCACTCCATGGAGTTCTTGCATACTGCTTCACAGCTTCTTTTACTACTTGGCCAAAATCTTGATCCTCCCAGTCTCGTCTAGCGAAACCAACGAGAGAGAAACCTGGCGGCAAAAGACCTCGGTTAGCTAAGTCATAAACAGCAGGCATTAGTTTCTTGCGACTTAGGTCTCCAGTCACACCAAAAATGATGAGACCAGAAGGACCTGCAATACGATTGAGTCTTCGATCTAGCGGGTCTCTTAGTGGATTAACACCAGGACCTAACTTCACTTCACTCATTGAGTTGTATCTCCTTAGCCAATAGCTCGCAAAATAGTATTGAAATCTTCAACAGGGTCGTTCAACGTCAGTGTTAGAACAGGTCTACCCAGGCCTGCTAGCACCTTGGCATCGCCTGCAGCTTGAGATGCAATGAGTTCTCCGAAGGTAAAGTCTCTACCAGGAACCTGAATGTCGTGCCCAGTCTTAGCTACTAACTGAATGAACACACCTTGGCGTGGTCCGCCTTTGTGGTACTGACCAGTTGAATGAAGGAAGCGAGG
>JBEDBW010000039.1:0-5649 GCA_041177045.1 Actinomycetota bacterium
CGGCCATCTACTCTGCTCATCTGTTTTCCTTGCTGTTATTGAATCTGTTCGACGTTTTGAACTTCTGGACCTAAGAACCTTCTGGCAAGCTCGGCAAAACTCTTTGCATCTCCAGTTGCCTGGAATCTAAGTTCTGGTTTAGTGGTTGCGGTTCTCAGAAGATTGTGGGCAACCAATGTCCTGTAAACATCTTTTGCGGTTTCCTCAGCACTAGAAACGAGTGTGACATTCTCACCCATTACATAGGACAAAGCACCAGTGAGAAGTGGATAGTGTGTGCAGCCCAGTACCAGGGTGTCCACATCCGCATTCTTTATCTCCTGTAAGTAGGTTTCAGCTAATGCAATGACATCAGGACCAGAGGTGATTCCTCGTTCTACGTAGTCAACAAATTCTGGGCATGCAGCACTTATTAGTTCAAAGTCAACTGCAGCTGCAAAAGCATCGTCATAGGCCCTAGAGGTGATGGTGGCTGTTGTGCCAATCACGCCAACCTTGCCGTTACGAGTTGATGCAACTGCTCTTCTAACGGCAGGTTGAATAACTTCCACAACAGGTATCCCACGACCTTCGGTATATCTCTCTCTAGCATCACGAAGCACTGCAGCGGATGCAGTGTTGCAAGCAATAACTAGAAGCTTTACTCCCTCATCGACTAAACGATCCATTACTTCAAGGGCAAGGGTTCTTACCTCTTGGATGGTTTTGGTGCCATAAGGAGTGTTTAGGGTGTCACCTAGATAAATAACTGACTCATTAGGTAGCTGATCGATGATTGCTCGGGCTACGGTTAGTCCACCGACGCCAGAGTCAAAGATACCTATAGGAGCATTGTTCACGGGTTTAGTCTATTGGCGAAAGATTATTCGTCGCCTGAGCCCTTACCGTCTTCGTTTTTCTTCATTTCTTCATAAATCTCTTTGCACTCAGGGCAAACAGGGAATTTCTCTGGGTCACGACTAGGAATCCAAACTTTTCCGCATAGAGCAACTACAGGGTTACCCATAACAGCAGACTCAACTACCTTGTCTTTTCTTACGTAGTGAGAGTATCTCTCGTGATCTCCTGGCTCAATGTTTTGAGTCTGAGGATTAATTGAAACCGATGGTTTGTTGATAGTTTGCTGTTCCATTTATACCTTTACTGCTTAGAGGCTAAGCGAACCGCATCGGCAACTCTTTGAGTCACATCAGCGTGGAAAACACTAGGAACAATATACGATGCGTTCAACTCATCTGCTTCAACACAAGTAGCTAGAGCATCAGCTGCTGCTAACAGCATCTTTTCTGTGATGATGTTTGCTCCTGCATCAAGTAATCCTCTAAAGAAACCAGGGAATGCTAGAACGTTATTGATCTGATTAGCGAAATCGCTTCTACCTGTTGCAACAACCGCAGCGTACTTGGCTGCCTGAGCCGGATCAATCTCAGGATTTGGATTAGCTAGAGCAAAGACAATCGAGTCTTTTGCCATCTTCTGGATGTCTTCAGCAGTAAGTAGGTTTCCTGCAGAGACTCCAATAAAGACATCTGCTCCAACAATTGCTTCTTGCAGAGTTCCCTGTTGTTGTTCGAGGTTAGTGTTTTCAGAAATCCAAGCCAAAGTAGTGCCTGCCTGAATATCTTTTCTGCCTTTATGAATAATTCCCTTTTGGTCAGCAACTGTTGCGTGCTTCAACCCGGCCGCAAACAGCAACTTAAGAACAGCAGTTCCTGCCGCACCTGCACCACTCATCACTAGACGAACATCACCGATGTCTTTACCGACAACTTTTAGAGCATTTCGCAAAGCCGCTAGACAAACAATCGCGGTTCCATGCTGATCATCGTGGAAGACAGGAATGTCTAGCTCTGCGCGAAGACGTTCTTCAATTTCAAAACATCTAGGAGCAGAAATGTCTTCTAGGTTGATTCCAGCAAATACAGGAGCAATAGCCTTAACTGTTCTAACAATTTCCTCAAGGTCTTGAGTGTCTAAACAAATTGGGAAGGCATCGATGTTTGCAAAGCGCTTGAATAGAGCTGCCTTACCTTCCATAACTGGAAGGGCTGCAAGTGGGCCAATGTTTCCGAGACCTAGAACAGCAGAACCATCACTGACAACTGCGATGGTGTTTCTCTTGATGGTAAGTCTTCTGGCATCCGATGGGTCTTTCACAATTGCTTCACATATGCGAGCTACCCCTGGGGTATAGATAAGTGAAAGATCGTCTCGGTTACGAATTGGAAGCTTCGACTCAATGGTCAGCTTGCCGCCTAAGTGGGCTAGGAAGGTTCGGTCAGAAACTTTTCCAACCACTACGCCTTCGACTAGCTTTAGTTTCTCTACAATTTGTTCAGCATGCTCGGAGTTAGTGCAGGCACAGGTGAGGTCAATTCGAACTCGTTCAGCATCAGAGTGGTTCACATCCACAGCAGTGACCGAACCACCTGCTCGCTCGATGATCGAAGTGAGTTCACTAACCGCAGTGTTTTTGGCAGGTGCTTCTAAGCGGATAGTAATTGAGTACTGAACAGATGGCATCGTTGACATACCTTTAGTCTGCCAGAACTAACTGCAGATGACTAACTCTTACTTGATAGTTGAAGCGTCGCCTAGTGTCACTTCTATAGTGATTTCACTACCTTCGCGGATAGCTTTCAAGCTAACTTTGGCAAAAGCTTGGTTTGATCTAATTGCCGCAGTGAGGGTCTTTGCCGTGTCTATTTTCTTTCCATCACACTCAACAATTACATCCCCGACCTGTAGACCAGCCTTTTCGGCTGCTCCACCGGCAGAAAGCTTCTCAATTTGAGCACCGACACTGAAAGAACCTGCGGACTCAGAGAACTTAGCATCACTGACGATTGCACCTAGCAAACCGTGGCTTACTTTTCCAGTTTCGATAATTGCTTCTGAAACACGCTTGGCAACATTTGATGGAATAGCGAAACCAACACCGATGTTGCCAACTTCGCTTGAAGTTTGAGCAGAGCTTGCAATCGCTACGTTAATTCCAATTAGCTGACCTTTGTCATTAACCAGAGCACCGCCAGAGTTACCAGGGTTGATAGCAGCGTCTGTCTGAATAACATCAAGATTTACGGGAGGAACGTTTCCTTGGTTTTGCCATAGCTGAAGACTTGAACCGCCATCGTCAGGTGCAGAAGCAGATTCAACTGAAATGGTTCTGTTCAGTGCTGAGATAACTCCTGAAGTTACCGTGGCGTCATAACCTAGTGGTGCTCCGATTGCAACTGCGAAGTCTCCAACATTCACGTTAGAGCTATCAGCAAATTCAATAGGGCTAAAACCTGCTCCTGTCGCCTTGATTACAGCTAAGTCATTGGTTGGATCTGTGCCAACAATGGTGGCTCTGAATATCTTGCCTGCAGAAGTTTTGATTTCAATCTTTACGCCATCAGTTTGTCCATTCATAGTGACAACGTGAGCGTTGGTAAGAATGTATCCATCAGTAGTTAGAACAACTCCGGATCCAGTTCCTGCAGAGGTCTTTGATGATGCAGAAATAGTTACTACCGAAGGCAGCCCTTTAGCAGCTGCTGCTGAAACCCAGTTGACACTGCTTGGGTTATTGATAACAACATTTTGAGTTGAAGAGATAAATGGCAAAGAGCCTGTAGCTCCATAAGCTCCCAGGTATGCGCCAACAATAGAAGCGATGCTTGCTAGCAGAACTACAACCAAGGTGGTTGGTGCTTTTCGATTTACTGGAGCGGTAGTGCCAACATTTTGAACTGGCAGTTTCACCGAATCTCCTAAGAACTGAGTATTAAAGTGACGCTTGTCATCAGTCATTCCAGACTCCTCTATCTATGCCCTCGGTCTCCTACTTTATGCAGGGAACTAGATAATTGTATGAACAACGCCTGATAAAGAACTGAAAGTTAGCACCTCCAAGCTTTTGAGCCCAAGAGACAAGGCTGGTTAACAAGACGAGGGGGATCTTTAGGGTTCTCAGGCGCAGCTGCCGAATCTACTTGAAAGCTCAAAGGGCTGGCAAGCAATCCAATGTTTGGTTTCACTTGAGTCCACGAATTGAGTCCGGTGAACGAATACTCAATTGAATACCAAACCGAAAGTGAAACTTTAGCGTCGCCTTGAATTGCTGGAGTGAACGCCCAAGTAGGTGTTGTGCTGACAATTGGTTTGAGCCCACCATGGCTAAGCTGCCAAGAAAACCTCACTGGTCTAAACCTGATTTGAGCAGGAAGGGTGAGTATCTTTGTTTTGATTGTCTCTGACCGAGCTGATGAACTAAAGCTCACTCTTGTTCCAACTTCAATATTCTTTGAAGGTTTTAGGAAAATTCTTGGAACCTGAGGCCTGAAAGACTTTAGAGCCGAATAGAGCTTGGTCTGGCTAGGTTTTCCAATGTTCACAATCGCAACAGCTTGGTTAGGTGGATACAAACTCCAACAGCCAACATGTCCACTGGATAGAAGTCCAAAGGTGAGATCCAAACTCAATCCATTCGGATAAACCAAACACTTTGGAGCGTTGTTTGAGCTAGATCCCAAAACCAGGCTCAAAGAACCGTTTGTGCCTTTTATGAAAGATGCTTTAGAAACACACAGGTTCAGCAGATTTGAATCGCTTATCGCTCCAATAGTGGTGTTCACAACACTAAAAGCCGCTGGGCAACTAGGAGCGGAGGCAAAGCTAGCGGTTGAAAGCAGGAGGCTAGCAAGGATGAGCATTCAAGGAGCATACAAAGTTCATTGATGCGAGGGGAAAGTTATGAACATAAAGAAAGGGTCCCAACTAATGTTGGGACCCTTTTACTTTTGGTTGCGGAGGCAGGATTTGAACCTACGACCTCCGGGTTATGAGCCCGGCGAGCTACCGAACTGCTCCACCCCGCGGCGAAGTTTCAGCATAACACAAACTAAGTGTTACTTGCTAGCCTCCAAAGCTGCAGCAATCGCAGCCTTTAGACGAGCATCAGCCTTGCCGTAAGCGGTCCAGTCTCCAGCCTTCATAGCCTCATCTTTATCAATCATTGCTTGACGGGCATTCTGAAGTGCTGTTGCCAACTGCTCATCAGCAGTTTGACCTGGATCAACTGGAGGAATAACTCCCCCGTCAGATCCACCGCTTCCGGTAAACAGAGCATTCAAAGCAGAATCCAAGTTGTCCTCGAAGGCAATCTTGTCACCGAAAGCAACTAGAACTTTCTTTAGAAGTGGGAATGATGTTTCTCCAGTTGACTGAATGTAGACCGGCTGAACATAGAGAAGGCCACCACCGATAGGAAGAGTCAATAGGTTTCCGTTGAGAACCTTGGTCGAACCCTGTCTCAGAATGTTTAGAAGTTTTGAAACTTCGCTATCTGAGTTGAAGTTGTTTTGAACCTGACCAGGACCTGGAACAATTGTTGTTCTCGGCAGTGTCAATAGTCGGAGCTTTCCGTAGTGCTCGGAAACTACTCCATCCTTATCTCCCGCATCCGAATCGGCAACGAGATATCCGGTTAGAACGTTTCGGCTTGCATCACCAGTTGATTTAGGGATGAAGGTTGAGTAAATCGAGAATGAAGGGCTCTCCTGTGTAGGAACCTGAAGAGTCAAGTAATAAGGTGGCTGCAATTCGCCAGTTCCCTGACCCTGATCAACTGGATCATTAGGTGTCATCCACGCATCCTGCTGT
>JBEDBW010000040.1:0-8383 GCA_041177045.1 Actinomycetota bacterium
CTGCTGTTCCATCTTCAACATGTTCAAGGTAGTGATACCCAAGATCTGAGTCTCTCCACGCTGGAAGATAGCTGAACCGTGAACTCGAGGAATGACATCTGTCTCACAGTCAATAACACGAATGTTACGTAGACCACGACCGTCGATACGGATTCCTTCTTTTAGAACACGAGTACGAACAACCTTCTTGGTTACTGACTTGTAAGCGGCTGATACCTGAGCTAGCTGAGCATCATCTAGAGTCTCTGCAAGCTTGTCCTTGACAGATGCCTTTAGAGCATCATCTTCGTTCTGACGAGTTGTCTTGTCAGCGATCTGGTAGATGCGACCTAGTTCTGCTTCAGCCAAGTTAGCAACTGCTGAGAAAACCTCATCAGTGTATGGAGCGAACAATGGGTAGTCAGCAGTTGGCTTAGCTGCTTCTGCTGCTAGCTTCTGCTGAGCCTTAACCAACTGAGCGATGAAAGGCTTAGATGCTTCTAGACCCTGAGCAACGATCTCTTCACTAGGAGCAGATGCTCCTTCGTTCTTGATCAGGTTCCAAGAACCTTCAGTTGCTTCTGCTTCAACCATCATGATTGCAACATCTTCTTTACCGTTTTCGATAACTACGCGACCAGCAACAACCATGTTGAATACTGCACGCTCTAGCTGTGAGTGCTTAGGGAAAGCAACCCACTGACCATCGATAAGTGCAACACGCACACCACCGATAGGACCTGAGAATGGTAGACCTGCAAGCTGAGTTGACATAGATGCTGCGTTGATTGCAACAACGTCATACATTTCGTCTGGGTGAATTGCCCAAACTGTTACAACAACCTGAATCTCGTTACGAAGACCATCAGGGAATGATGGGCGAAGTGGACGGTCGATTAGACGACAAGCCAAAATAGCTTCGGTTGATGGACGACCTTCACGACGGAAGAATGATCCTGGGATTCGTCCTGCGGCATACATACGCTCTTCAACGTCGATGGTTAGCGGGAAAAAGTCGAACTGATCTTTAGGCGTCTTGCTAGCTGTTGTGGCTGAGAAGAGCATTGTCTCTCCATCAATGTATACAGCTGCAGCTCCTTGAGCCTGCTGAGCCAAACGGCCTGTTTCGAATCGGATAACACGCTTACCGTGCTTACCGTTGTCGATGATTACTTCTTGTGCTTTAATTTCTGGACCTTCCATGGTCCCTCCTCTGTTTTTTATTCATACGAAAGCGCATAGCAAAGCCAACTTTTGTTTGCTTTTTAGTGCACTTGAGCCCCCGCGACAAAATTTCTGCCCGTTTTATTATTTGAGGGATGCGCTGGACAACAGTAGAAAAGCTTGGGAAATACGCCCAAGGTTCACAACCGATGACCAGCAAACCTGCCGTTTTGACTCGTTCAAAGCCTAACAGAGGCCCCCACTTTCACCTATAGGTTGAATGTTTTGTCTAGAGAAAGGCACTAAACGGTTGGATTCTCGGGGTTTTTGGGTGGAACACGCTTGTTACCTTCTTCAAAGCTCTTTGATTTGCGAGTAGTGAAGAATCCCCAAACGAGTAGAAAAGATCCCGCCATGTATAACATCGAGAGAACCATGGTCCAGAAGCCTGCGATTAGCTCATCTCTCGCTAGGCTCAATTGAGTATTAGCCTCATCTACATCACCTGCCAGAATGCTAAATCCAGCGCCTAACCCAAGTCTGAACATTGCCCCGTAGTAAAACGCCGCCCCAATGAGGAATGGGATGATTGCTGGCACCTTGAGTAGAAGCCACGCCCAGGAATACCCTGCATCTCTAAGTCGTCGAACCGTTACCGACAATGTTGGGAAGAATAGAACCAGCACTTGAATAGTCCATAGCTGAACCCATTCACTCAGCAGGTATCCAATACCTGCAAGCAGCAAGTTGAATAAAAACCAGTACCAATACTCAGGCCTGGTCGCAACACCAGAGAATTTGAAGTAGTTTCTAAATCCAGATTTTATTGCGTTTATAAATCCCATGTTTTACTCCCCTAAACATCTATAAGCAAATTTTAGGTTAGATCAAAAGAGATAACCCGAACTAAATGTTCACGTTTTTATTACAAAATTCAAGAAAGTGAACTAAAGAGCAGGTGTTTCAGGGCCTTTAGGAGCAACGCGCTTGTTGCCTTCTTCAAAGCTCTTACTGCGTTGGATTGGAAAAATCAGGTTGACAACGATTGAGGCCAGACCTAGGTAGAGCAAGCTAAAAAACACGATCAGAAGTGAATCTTGCAATTGTGTGTTCTCCATGGCTAATTGAATGAATGCCGCGCCTACTTGCTCATCTGTGTAAGTCATAACTAACTCTTCAAAGCCTGCTTCAAAGAGTTGGACAAAGATGCCTACTAGCCCATAGATAAACGGAATGAATCCAGGCACTGGAAGCAATAGCCATGTCCAAGAAAAACCTGCATCTCTAAGTCTTCGAACTGTTACACCCAAGCCAGGAAGCAAAGTCGCTAGAGAGAAAAGCCCAGACAAAGATCCAGTTCGGTCGATCGCATTGGCGACGATTGAAACTAAAGCAGTGAATAGGACCCAGTACCAATACTCAGGGCGCGAAGCTGTACCCCTAAAGTTCGCATAATTCTTGAAACCAGCTCTAACAGCACCTACAAAATCCATGATTGACTCCCATCAACGTTTATCACTTTTCATTCTAGGTCTGATATGCAAAAAGCCACCTCCGAAGAGATGGCTTTTTTGAGTAAAAACAATTAGCGACGAAGACCTAGCTTCTCAATTAGAGAACGGTAACGTGCGATGTCAACCTTCTGCAGGTAGCCAAGTAGACGACGTCTCTGACCTACCATCAGCAACAGTCCACGACGGCTGTGGTGGTCGTGCTTGTGGTCCTTTAGGTGCTCAGTAAGCTCCTTGATGGTCTCAGTCAGAACTGCTACCTGAACCTCCGGAGAACCTGTGTCACCTGGGTGAGTTGCGTACTCGTTGATAATTGCTGTTTTCTTTGAAGCGTCCAGTGCCATTTTGTTCCTCTCGGGGCTCGCTGCGCGGCGCTATAAACCTTGTGTCTAAAGCTCTTGGAGATCCGCGGCCGGTTCACGGCAACTTCACAAGCATAGCCAAGATTGCCGATAACTGCTAGTCGAGGCTCTAGTTAAGACAGAATGGCCCTGATTTTGTCTAGGTCATTGTTGATTTCAGCAACCAGAGACTCAACCCCATCGAATTTGGCAGCATGTCTGATGAAATCAACATATTCAAGAGTGACAACCTTGTCATACAGATCTAGCCCATCAACATCGATCACGTGGGCTTCCACAAGCCTTGGCACAGCTTCAAAAGTTTCATTGATGCCAACAGATAGAGCAGCCATGTATCTCTCGCCATCGGCATAGAGCCAACCTGCATAAACAGCATCTAGGGGCAAGAACCCTTCAGCAGATCTAGACATGTTGGCTGTTGGAAAACCTATTTGACGACCAATCTTGAGTCCATGCTCAATAACCCCTTGGGTTGCATGCAATCTACCTAGTAGCTTGGCTGCTCCTTTTACGTTTCCTTCAAGAAGAAGTGCTCGAATTCGACTGGTGGAAACAATCTCGCCATCAACTAGGAAGTGTGGAATAACTCGAACTGCAAACCCTAGCTTGAGACCAAGCTCTCTAAGAGTTTCAACATCTCCCTGCTGATCAACGCCAAACCTAAAGCCTTCGCCAATAGTTACAACTCTTGCCTTTAGAGCATCTACTAAAACAGTTCTAATAAACTCTTCAGGAGTTAGTTTTGAAAGGTATTCATCAAAAGGAAGATTTAGAACTAGTTCAATCCCTGCTTCATCAAGTAACTCTGTCTTCTGGGTTGGACCAATCAAAGCTTGAGGTTCAGTCCCAGGGCTGAGTATCGAGTGTGGGTGTCTATCAAATGTCACCACCACCGGTATCAATGAGTGCTCTTCTGCTGATTCAATAGTTTCTGCAATAAGTTGCTGATGACCTAGATGAATGCCATCAAACTTGCCAATTGTGACAGAGGCTTCAGGAAGATCTCTTGGAATTTCATTAGTTGAAGACACAGTTATCATCGTCTAACTCTCCTTACCCACCAGAGTCCAAAGATTGGAAGAAGTAGTGGGATAAATCCATAACCCGCTCCATAATATGACCAAACGCTAGGGTGATCAAACAACGATGGAACAGTCAAACTCAGTGTTCCAATAACCAGAACTCCAGCCAATTCAAAAATCAAAGTCTTGTTGGCTAAACCAAAGTTTCCTCTGGCTAAAGCAAAGGTAGCAACGATATACACAATGGCAGCTAACAAACTAAGCCAGTAGGCCAAAGGTGCTTCTTCGTATTTTCTTAGTAGTTGGTAGACAGCTCTAACTGACGCGGACAAAGCAAAGACTCCATAGATTGCAATTACAAGAGTGCCAACGCCCCTGTTTTGAGTCTTTGCTGTCATGAATCAAAGCCTAACTTGGGATTTGTCCTAGCCTGAAATCTGCGAAAGATTGATGATGTGAAACTAAGCACCAAATCGAATCCCAGTCCATATTTGCCACATCCGAACCAGCATCACGGCAACAGTCAATCCAGATACACCTAATACAAGGGTTGACCATCTAGTTCTCTCGATGACAGCCCAGGCGATAGCTGCAGGAGGAACTAACAAAGCAGTGATGATGTAGCCGAAGAACTCGACTGTGTCGCCAACCGCTTGTTGCCCCTGAACTACCAGAACGATCGAAACAATCAACTGAACCAATAGCAAGGCTTCAACAAGTGCTACTGCACCAACGCTCCACCAAGACGGTGGTCTCTTAAAGATTCCCAAAGACAGAGCGAATAGTCCTGCTAACGAAGCAAAGGCAAGTTGGAACTGGTAACCCCACTCAAGCATTGGTTTCCCCCTCATTGAAGACAACTAGTGATTTCAAACTTTGATTAGCGGCTGATTCAGCTACGGCTACTAAAACATCTTCACAGGTTAGAGCTGTAATTTGATCTAAGGAACGAGAAATCCTCTTGCCCTGTCTGATAGCCAAAGTTTCTTCCTTAGTTATCTCAAGAGTTGGCAAGACTTCTTTGACTGCTTCAACAGACCTAAGAATAGGTAACTCACCTTCAAAGCCATCAAACTGCATTGAATTAGAAACATCAAAGGAACCGATACGTGTTCTACGAAGTGAAGTTAGATGACCGCCAACTCCTAGAGCAGCACCAAGATCTCTAGCAATTGCTCTGATGTATGTTCCGCTGGAGCAGTCAACAATTACATCAAAGTCAATAAAACCTTCATCACGTCTGATGTCGCCAATAACTTCAAGTCTTGAAATAGTTACTTCTCTGGATTTGAGTTCAAAAACTTCACCAGCCCGAACCCTGTCATATGCTCTCTCGCCATTGACTTTGATTGCTGAAACAGTTGACGGGATCTGACTAATGACTCCCTTAAGTTTTGCTAATTCTTCGTTGATTCGTTCGTTTGAAACAGCGCTTACTGATTCCGGTGATGCTTGCTCAACGAGTTCGCCCTCACGGTCGTCAGTAATAGTGGATGCACCTAAACGAATGGTTGCTTCATAGGTTTTATCTGCGCCGACAACAAAGGTAAGAAGTTTTGTCCCTGATTCAATACTTTTTAGTGCCTGCAAGTTTCCTAACCCTAGAAACAACATCATGACTTGTCATTCCAGCAGGTTTATCTACTAGCAACAATCCAGGAGTAGCCAAAGGTTAGTCTCTGTCTTCTTTATCGATAACTTTTGGCTCTTTGTAAGGGTTCTCCCCTGCCGCAAACTCAGATTCCTTAGCCATCTTCTTGAGTTCATTGTCTCTAGCTCTTGCTTGGGCAAGAAGATCATTCATCTGAGCTGCGCTTTCTGGCACATCATCAGAAATGAATTCAATAGTTGGAGTTAGACGAATTGAGAGTTGATGACCGACCTCACCGCGGATTTTGCCACGGTGACGTTCGATTACTTCGCTGCTCTTCTTCTGCTGATCAGCATCACCGAAAACGGTGTAGTAAATACGGGCGTGGGAAAGATCTGGCGTGACACGAACATCGGTAATAGTTACAAAACCAAGATCAGGGTCTTTTACGACCTTCTCAAGGGCTGCTGCAACTAGTACCTTGATTCGTTCAGCCAGTCTTCTTGCTCTAGCTGCATCAACCATTAGACCCTCGGCTTCTCACGCATCTCGTAGGTTTCAATAATGTCGCCTACCAAGATCTCGTTGAATCCCTGAAGTCCAATACCACACTCAAAGTCAGTCTTAACTTCGGTTGCATCATCCTTGAATCTCTTTAGGGATTCAATCTTTAGGTTCTCAGCAATCATCGTGCCATCACGAGAGATTCGAGCAAGGCTGTTTCTCTTGATTGAACCTGAACGAACGATAGAACCTGCGATTGTGCCAACCTTTGAAGACTTGAAGATCTCGCGAACCTCGGCTGAACCAAGAGCCGCTTCTTCGTATTCTGGCTTAAGCATTCCCTTGAGTGATTTCTCAATGTCATCAAGTGCTGCATAGATAACTGAGTAGAAACGAACGTCAACGCCTTCGCGGTCAGCACGTTCCTTAGCCTTGTTATCTGGCTTCACGTTGAAACCGATGATGATCGCGTTGTCGACAGTAGCGAGGTTAACGTCGCTCTCAGTAACAGCGCCAACACCACGGTGAATGATGCGTAGCTGAACAGAGTCATCAACTTCAATCTTGAGAAGTGCATCTTCAAGAGCTTCAACAGCACCAGAAACGTCACCCTTGATGACCAAGTTGAGTGATTCAACCTTGCCCTCTTCGAATGCCTTAGTGAAGTCTTCGAGGCTAACGCGCTTACGAGTCTTAGCAAGAAGAGCGTTTCTATCTGCAGCTTCACGCTTCTCAGCAATCTGTCTAGCCTGACGCTCATCTTCGGTCACAACAAATGTGTCACCTGCACGAGGAACGGACTGCAGACCTAGAACCTGGACAGGTCTTGATGGACCTGCTGATTCGACTGCCTCACCGTTTTCGTTGAACATCGCACGAACACGACCGTGAGCAGCACCAGCAACGATTGAATCTCCAACACTTAGAGTTCCCGACTGAATCAGAACTGTTGCTACCGATCCACGTCCCTTATCTAGGTTGGCTTCAATTGCAACTCCACGTGCATCACGGTTAGGGTTAGCACGAAGATCTAGAGCAGCATCTGCAGTAAGTAGAACAGCGTCTAGAAGTTCAGGGATACCTGCACCGGTTAGAGCTGAAACATCAACGAACAGAACATCGCCACCGTACTCTTCAGCAACCAAGTTGAACTCAGTTAGCTGCTGACGGATCTTGGCAGGGTTTGCTCCTTCTTTATCAACCTTGTTCACTGCAACAACAATTGGAACACCAGCAGACTGAGCGTGGTTCAACGCTTCAACTGTCTGAGGCATAACACCGTCATCGGCTGCAACAACCAAGATTGCAATATCTGTTACCTGAGCACCACGTGCACGCATAGCGGTGAACGCCTCGTGACCTGGTGTGTCAATGAATGTGATTGCTCGGTCAACACCTTCGTGCATGCTGTGAACTTGGTAAGCACCAATGTGCTGTGTGATTCCACCAGCTTCACCGCCCTGAACATTTGCATTACGAATCTTGTCAAGCAAACGAGTCTTACCGTGATCAACGTGACCCATAACTGTCACAACTGGTGCACGGTATTCCATGTCTTCGTCATCTTCTTCGAAGTCAGTAGAGATGTCTAGACCGAATGAATCGAATAGCTCTCGCTCTTCATCTTCTGCTGAAACAACTTCAAGCTTGTAACCCAGCTCTTCACCAAGAATCTGGAATGTCTCTTCGTCCAATGAAGCAGTTGCTGTTGCCATCTGACCTAGGTGGAATAGCACCGTAATCAGCTGACCAGCATTGGCATCAATCTTGTCTGCGAAGTCCTGAATAGAAGAACCTCTGCGAAGACGAATAACTGTTGTGCCATCACCGCGTGGAACTACTGCACCACCGAGGCTAGGAGCTGAACGCTGTTCAAACTCTTCGCGCTTTACTCTCTTTGACTTTCTAGCCTTAGATGAACTTCTTGATCCACCCTTACCGAAAGCACCAGCTGTACCGCCACCGCGACCACGGCCACCAGCACCTGGACGTCCTCCTGGAGGACCAAAACCTGGAGCTCCGCCTGGAGCCCCACCGGGTGCACCACCTGGACGTGGAGTAAATCCACCTGGACGAGAAGTTCCGCCAGGACCTGCTGGACGAGGAGATCCGCCTGGTCTTGAAGGACCACCTGCACCAGCTGGACGAGGTGCTCCACCTGGACGAGTACCAGATTGACCTGTTCTACCCATGCCCTGATTGCTTGAGAAAGGATTGTTTCCAGGTCTTGCCATTGGGCGAGGAATTCCC
>JBEDBW010000041.1:0-5315 GCA_041177045.1 Actinomycetota bacterium
AAGTAGCGAAAAGATAATGATCTTGCTGGTGCTAGCCCTATTCATTTTGGGACCAGAGCGTCTCCCTGGCTATGCCAGATCATTTGCTCAATTCATAAAGAAGATGAGAGCTATGGCTAACTCTGCCCAAGCTCAGATGAAAGATGAACTGGGTGAAGGCTTTGAAGATCTTGACTGGAAGAAACTAGATCCAAGACAGTATGACCCTAGAAGAATCATTAGAGAAGCTCTTCTGGATGACACTCCTGCTGTGAAGCATGCAGATTTAAACCAGGTAAAAACTAGAAGTCAAACAAGACTAGATTTAGGCGAAGCTCCACCGTTTGATAACGAAGCGACCTAGAGTCTTCTCATAATTCTTGAGAGCACGTTCAGTAGCGGAGCCATCTTGTTGTATTGATGTCCTCTACTTGGGAATCTAAGTAGTCCTCGGTGCAGGCCAATCGCTTGAGATTCTGTGTATTTCAAGATCCCATCAATACCGTTTCTTCTGCCAAGACCTGAATTCTTCATTCCACCCATTGGGGTATCAAGGCTTGCAAAGGTAGCTCTAAAGCCTTCATTGATGTTTACAGTTCCAGCCATTATTCGCTCGGCAACCTTTTTAGCCTCACGAGGATTACCAACAACAGATGCATTAAGGCCCTCTGTTGTATTGTTTGCCAGTTCAACGGCTTCATCAATGGTGTCATAGCCATAAACCGCAACAACAGGACCAAAGACTTCATTGGCGAACATGTTCATTGAAGGATCAACATCGGTCACGATTGTTGGTGAGTAGTAGAAAGGACCTAGTTCAGGAAGTTTCTTCGCTCCAGCTAAAACCTTTGCACCTTTGCTAACCGCATCATCAACAAAGCCAGAAACTCTAGCCAGCTGGTTTGCTCCGGTAAGGGTTCCGATGTCCATGCTGAAGTCTTTGCTGCTTCCTAGCTTTAGTTCATTAACTTTCTTAGCCAAGATGTCCTGGAACTGAGTCTTTAGATTGTTAGGAACATATGCTCTTTCAATCGAGACACACAGTTGTCCAGCACTACCAAAAGCTCCTCCGATAAGTGCTTCTGCTGCTTCGCCTAGATCTGCTGAAGGCAAGACAATAAGAGGATTCTTTCCACCTAGCTCAAGGCTGAATGGAATAAGTCTTGCAGCAGCTCTAGCTCCTACTAATCTTCCAGTTGCAGCACTTCCTGTGAAGGCGATGTAATCTGCGTTATCTGTAAGAGCATTTCCTACAGTTGCTCCATCACCAGCCACTACTGTCCATAGAGCAGGATTGAGTCCAGCTTTGATCGCCATCTGTCTTGCTTTGAGAGCAGTGAGAGTGGTTTGGTTATCAGACTTTTGTACAACAGCATTACCTGCCATCAATGAAGGTAGAACTTCCAACATGCATAGAGCTAATGGATAATTCCATGGAGTAATGACACCAACAACTCCAACTGGAATATGGTTCACCCAAGTCTTGGTAATGAATGGAACTCCGGCATGAGTGCTCTTTGACTTCAGTGCCTTAGGGCCGACTTTTGCATAGTATCTAGCAGCTCCGAGGCCACCAGCTATTTCTTCAAAAGCATGTGCTCTTACCTTGCCGGTTTCTAGCTGAACGATATCTAGTAGCTCATCTTGTTCGTTGAGAATCAGATCGTGAAGTCTGTATAGAAACTTAGCTCTTTCCTTAGGGGCTGTTTTGCCCCAAGCCTTCTGAGCGTCCCTGGCTGCTCTAACAGCTGTTGCTACCTGCTCAGCATTGTGTTGGGGGAGATCGTAGATCGCTTTGCCGGTGTTTGGATTGATTACTTCAACTGTTGTTGCAGTTGCACCAAGGTGGGAGATGAGCTCTTCGATGTAAGTTTCGGTCATACCCAGAAGTTTAGGCGATGTCTACTTTCAAGGTACGGTTCACAGGTAGCTTGGACTCAATAAGGAGCTGGGCTATCTTCGCTATCTCTATTGAGGCTGGATCTTTTGGGTTTGTGTGAACCACAGGGTTACCTGAGTCAGAGCCTGTTCTTAGCTCAACGCTTAGTGGAACCTGTCCAATCAGTGAGACTTTTGTGCCGGAGAATGCTGAAAGCGCTTCAGCTGCTGCTTGACCTCCACCAGAACCGAAGAGTTCAAGAGTTGAGCCATCAGGCATCTTCAGTCCACTCATGTTTTCGATAACACCGAAGATCTCTTGACCGATCTTGTGGCTTGCTGAACCACTTCTTTGAGCGACATAGGAGGCTGCTTCTTGAGGGGTAGTAACAACGATGCTCTTAGCGTTAGGAAGAAGTTGTCCTACCGAGATAGCAACATCACCTGTTCCAGGTGGCATGTCAATAAGCAGGTAATCTAGTGAGCCCCAGTGAACTTCAGTTAGGAATTGTTCAACTGCTTTATGAAGCATAGGTCCACGCCAAGCCACAGGTTCGTTACTAGGTAAGAACATTCCAATAGATATGACCTTCACTCCATATGCAATTGGAGGAAGGATCATGTCATCAAGACGAGTAGGTCTATCGGTAGTACCTAATTGAGCTGGAATGCTAAAGCCGAAGATGTCTGCATCTAGAACTCCAACCTCATTACCTTGTTTAGCCAATTCAACAGCAAGGTTCACAGTCAAAGAGCTTTTACCAACCCCACCTTTACCTGAACCAATTAGGAATACCTTTGTTGATGTTCCAAGAGCAAATGGGTTGGATTTGGACTCACGACCGTCACGAAGTTTTACCTTTAGAGAATCAAGTTCTTCAGGAGTCATGACTCCCATCTTCACTTGGATCTCAGAACCTGCGAACTCTTTTGAAAGAGCGTCACTTACCTGCTGTTCAATCTGAACAGCCTGAGGGCAGTGACTAACAGTTAGTTTGATTTCAACACTGAAGTTATCTTCCGTGCCTACTATGTCACCAACCATATCCAACTCAGTGATTGGTCTTCTAAGTTCTGGGTCAATAACCAAACTGAGGGCAGCTTGGACTCTAGCTTCTAATTCACTCATCACTTAGAGTCGTTTGAGTTTTTCTTAAGTTCAGCAAGAATCTCCTCTAGTGCATCACGAAGTTCATCTTTTACAAACTCTTTGGTCGCAACTTCACTCATGGCTAGTCTCAATGCAACAACTTCACGAGCAAGGTACTCAGTGTCAGCAAGGTTTCTTTCAGCTAGCTGACGATCCTGTTCAGTCTTTACTCTGTCTCTGTCATCCTGACGGTTCTGAGCAAGAAGAATCAGGGGAGCCGCATAAGAAGCCTGCAGTGACAACAGAAGAGTTAGCAGTGTGAAGTTAGTTACTCTTGGGTCAAAAGCTAGCTCAATAGGAGCAGTTGAGTTCCAAAGAATCCAAACGATACAGAAAATGGTTAGCCCAATGAGGAAGCCTCCAGTGCCAAGGGCACGTGCAAAGGCTTCTGATGCTCTTCCAAACTGTTCGCGATTGATGCGAGGAACCAGTGGCTTACGCTTTGCTGAAAGCGGCGTATCGAGGCGGTTACGAGATTTAGCCATTTACCTCACCTCCGTCATCGCTTCTCCAGTCATCTGGAAGTAGGTGGTCCAAAACGTCATCAACCGTGACAACGCCGATTAAGCGCTTCTCAGCATCAACAACAGGAATGGAAACCAAGTTGTAGTTAGCCATTGTTCTGTGGATCTTAGAAATGTGAGTATCCGCAACTACTGGTTCAACATCGGTATCCAAGATAGTTCCAAGACGAACGTGCGGTGGATAACGAAGGAGTCTTTGGAAGTGCACCATACCTAGGTACTTGCCTGTAACTGTTTCAAAAGGAGGCAAGGTTACGAATACAGATGCTGCCAGGGCAGGTGCAACATCTTTCTTTCTAATCAATGCCATGGCTTCAGCAACAGTTGCTTCTGAAGAACAAATAACAGGTTCAGTAGTCATAAGACCACCAGCGGTGAATTCACCGAATGACATCAATCTACGAATATCATCAGCTTCTTCTTCATCCATGAGTTCAAGAATTGCTTCTGCTCGATCTCCCGGCAGGTTCTGCATAAGGTCGGCAGCATCATCTGGTTGCATTAGGTCTAGAACTTCAGCTGCACGTTCATCATCTAGATCTTGAACAATTTCAATCTGCTCTTCTTCTGGAAGCTCTTCTAGAACATCAGCTAGACGCTCATCATCAAGCTCTTCCGCAACTTCAATCATTCGTTCTTCTGGAAGATCCAGTAGGGCAGAAGCTAAGTCAGCAGGGTTCATGTCTGAATAGGTAGCAATTAGCTGCTCAGCACTTTGGCTCTCATCGCTCTTGCCATCTTCGGTAACCTGATTCCACTTGGCAAACATTGTTGCACCTCTGCCAAATGGGGTGTTAGAGGTCTTTGGTCTGCGAATGAACAGATCGCTTACAAGCCAATCTTTTCGTTCATTCTGTTCAATAGCTAAGTCTTCAATAGTTCCCTGGCCTGAGGCATCAGAAAGGGTAACTTTTCTACCCAACATCTCAGCAATAACTCTTACTTCTTGACCTCTTTGGGTGAATCTTCTAAGGTCAACAAGGCCATTGGTAATAACCTGGCCTGGCACAATCGAGGTAATTCTCGCAATAGGAACGAATACTCTGCGTCTACCGGTTATCTCAATGATCATTCCAGTAGTTCTTGGAGCACCTGATTTACGGTAGGCCACAAGAACGTCAATGACTTTACCTACTCGATCACCGACAGGGTCAAAGACGCCACAGCCCACTAAACGGGCGATAAAAACTCTTGAGGCACTCACCTTATAACCTTAGAGCACACTCCAATAATCTGGCAGACTGGATAAATGGCAAAGAGAAACCTACGGGGATTAGCGGCATCGCTACCAAATGGCTCAGCAGTAGCTGATTTCAACAATTATCAAGACGCTGTTTCATATGTTGAACGCATCATAATTGGTGATTTTCCAGTGTCATCTATTGCGATTGTAGGATCCAATCTCAGTTCAGTTGAAAGAGTCAGAGCAAAGATCAGCTACGGCAAGATAGCCCTCAATGGAGCAATGATGGGTGTTTGGCTAGGACTTCTAGCGTTCATAATCTTTGGCACAGTTCCTGGCGAGACCGCAGCAGATCCCGCTCAACCGCTATTCAACTTAGGATCCGCGATTTTAGTTGGAGCAGGAATCGGCATGCTCTTTCAAGTTATTCGCTTTAGTTTGTCTAAAACAAAAAGAGGATTTGCCAGTTCTTCTCAAATAGTTGCGACTAAGTATGAAGTACTTGTTCCAAGCGAACTAGTTAGCCAAGCTAACTCTGCTTTCCAAAAAGGCGGAGAAGAACAGGCTTAGGCCTGAAGTTTCTTCATCCAAGCTTCAATAT
>JBEDBW010000042.1:0-6864 GCA_041177045.1 Actinomycetota bacterium
TTTCCTGCCCCAACTATTAGCTCTAACACGTTCAGGAATGACGCGTCCTAAAGCCATGGCCAACATCAGAGCATGCTCAGCTACGGGTTCACGATATGCGCCCTTGGCGCAAGCAAATCGAACAGGCAAGTGAAGAACGTTTTGGAATGCATCTACCCCAGCAAAAGGTAACTGAACAAATTCCAATTGCGGATTCTCTTTTAGTAATCGTTCTAATCCTTTTGGATCTGAGTAGTCAGTCCAAATGAGAGCACCAACGTTCTCATTCATGGGAGAAAGCACTGAACCGCTGTCTTGAACGGCTTGGTCGTAAGCAGGAAAACTTTTTGGAGCGATAGTCACTAGTGACTTATCGATGGTCATCTCAGTTCTCTAATCTGGGCTTCGATAGCCATTAACTGGCGTTGCATCTGGGTGTGTTCTTCAGAACTAGTTTCAGAATTGATCTGTGCAAGGCTTGCTCTCATCGAATCTCTTTGTCTTGTGAGCATCTTGCGTTGAGCGCTTGCGATAACACCAACTGCATACGCCTGAATCTCCTCAGGAGTGGACACAGGCAATTCTTTGCTGCCTAGTTGTCTTACTAATCCATGAAGGACATCTGGAGTCTTAGAACCAATTTGGTTGAACCAGTCTGGCTGATGAATTGAACTAATCGATTGAGCTGCAGCTTGAGCGATAACCACGTAAGCAGGTGTACCAAACATGCTCTCACAGATCTGCAGCGCAGCTTCTGGCGACCAAGCAGTTGGCACTTGAAGTAAAACAGCAAGCACCTCTTGCTCTAGACGAGTGTTAGCGTCCTGCAAGTTTGGCATTGGAAACTCTGGACCATCTTCTGGAGGAGGTGGCTCACCAGGGCTTAGTTCTGGCGGAAGATAAGAACTCTCTCCACGTCTTGAGTTAGCAACAGCGGCGGCTCTTTGCTTGGTAAGTTCAGCGCTTAGCAGACGATTGATTTCATCATTACCAAGGTGAACCTTTCCAGCCAGTGAACGAACATACTCTTCTCTTGCTCCAAGATCAGAGATGCGAGTTAGGACTGTTACAGCAGCAGTTGCTGCTGAAAGACGACCAGGGTAAGCGCTTAGATCGTGGCCAGAGATCTTTTGATCTAAAGCAAATTCGTAAATAGGTCTCTTGCTTGCAATCATCTCTTGAACAGCACCATCACCTTTTTGAATGCGCAGGTCGCAAGGGTCTAGTCCTTCAGGACCAACAGCGACATAAGTTGAAGCAATGAACTTGCCCGATGATTCAAAGGCTCTCATAGCTGCCTTTTGACCAGCTGCATCAGGGTCAAATGTGAAGATAACTTCAGCTGACTCTCCCCCAGTTCCAAAGATCTGATTTATCTTTCTGATGTGATCATCACCAAAAGCTGTTCCACAGGTGGCAACTGCTGTTGTAATGCCAGCTAGATGGCAAGCCATCACATCTGTGTAACCCTCGACAACGACTACCTGACGGTTCTTAGCAATGTCCTTCTTAGCTAAGTTCAAGCCATAGAGAACCTGCGACTTGTGATAAACCGGTGTCTCTCCTGTGTTGATGTATTTAGCAAGCGGGTCGTCTTCGTAAATCTTTCGAGCACCAAAACCAATAACAGCGTTAGTTGCATCTCTGATCGGCCAGACCAGTCTTCCTCTGAACTTGTCATAGGTTCTTCCCTCTTTAGCAACCAAGAGATCAACCTTCACCAGTTCTTCCTCGGTGAAGCCTTCCTTCTTCAGAGCTTCGCCGAGGCTATTCCAACCTTTAGGTGCATAACCAATTCCGAAATACTCGGCAGCTTGCTGATCGAACTTTCTTTGAGAGAGGAAATCTCTAGCTGTTTGAGCTTCCGCTGTTGTTAGGCAAGCCGAGAAGAACTTAGCCGCGGCCTCATTCGCTGCCAGAAGTCTTGCTCTGTTGACACCCTCATCGCGGTTACCGCCCGCTTCATATGTGATCTCGTAAGAAATCTTTGAAGCACACTTCTCAACTGCTTCATAGAAGGTTATGTTTTCAATCTTTTGTAGGAATTTGTAAACATCTCCCCCTTCACTACAGCCGAAGCAGTGATAGAAGCCCTGATCTGGTCTCACGTTGAAAGATGGAGACTTCTCATCATGAAATGGGCATAGCCCCTTGAGAGAACCAACACTTGCTCCTTTGAGTTGAACATACTCGCCAACAATGTCGGCGATGTTCACTCTTTGCTTAATTGACTCGATGTCACGAGTCGAGATACGCGCTGCCATTACTTAGCACTTCTTTTCAAAACTAATTCTTCGTGCATTTTCTCAGCTGCTGAATCAGTGAGAACAGCAATCTGGTCAACAATTACACGGTGTTTGCCTGCGTCATTAGTAGCTTTACTCCATGCTTCTAACGAGTAACCATCTAAATGCTTTCCATTTGATGCAAGGAGAACATCGGCTAACTCTTTGAGTAAAGCTCTCTGGTCTTCGTAGTAGCCAACACGTTCATCTAATGACATCAAGAAATATGACGCTAGGCCTTTGAAGATTGCGATCTCAGCTTCAACTTCTAAAGGCACGACAACATCAGCCGCGTACCTGGCGTATAGCGAGTCCGCGTTGGCCTGGAAGGTAGCTTGAGTTGTTCTTGAAACAAATGAACCAATAACAGATGAGGTGAGGTTTTTTAGTTGGCCTGCTTCACGAGGGGTCTTGTTATAGCTATGCAGCCAATACTGATTCGACTGCAATCTATCTAATGCAGCAGCTAAGTCATCTGAAGAAATGCGGTTACCATTCCATCGCTCGATCTCTCTAACAATTGCTGATTCCTGTGAAGAGCTTTTAAGTTCTTCCAGCTTGATGAAGCCTTCAACAACTGCATCTTCGAAATCGTGAACGGAATAAGCAACATCATCACTGAAGTCCATGATCTGTGCTTCAAAGCACTTCACTCGTTCTTTAGCACCAAGTCTTAGCCATTCAAAAACCGGAACATCGTCTTCGTAAACACCAAACTTTATGGATCTATCTGCTCCAGTATCTTGAACAGCAAATTCTCTAGTCCATGGATACTTACAGCTAGCGTCGAGGCTCGCTCTGGTTAGATTTAAACCGAAAGCAACACCGTCTTTGCTATAGACCTTTTGTTCAATTCGAGTAAGAATCCTCAATGTCTGAGCATTACCCTCGAAGCCTCCAAAGTCCTTTGCCCATTCGTTCAAACCTTTCTCACCATTGTGTCCAAAAGGTGGATGACCTAAATCGTGAGCAAGACATGCCGTGTCGACAATGTCAGGATCAATTCCAAATTCAACTGCCATCTCTCGGCCAACTTGAGCTACCTCTAATGAATGAGTCAGACGAGTTCTAGCAAAGTCATTTGAGCCAGGTTGTAGAACTTGCGTCTTTGCTCCAAGCCGTCTTAGTGCTGATGAGTGGGTTACTCTCGCTCTATCTCTAGCGAACTCGGTTCTAGCACTTCGTCCAGAACCTTCTTCGGTAAGGAATCGTTCCTTATCGATGTCGGTGTATTTCTCTGTACTCATCCGCCTGATACTCCAAGTTCTGCCTCTAGCAGTACCTTACGCTGGTCTCCGACCAGTTCTCTGGAATCTAGCCAATTCTCTGGCAAAGCGCATGTCTTGGCCCCACCTAGACGCCCTCTAGGGCCTTCAGCTAGCTCGCCAGGATAAGGAGCAGCCCAGTCGATGCTTCCCAGGATGTCGTCCATTTGCTGAAGGGACTCGACCTGAGCCAAGGCTGCTCTGAACTCTCCACCAACCGGATAACCCTTGAAATACCAAGCAACGTGCTTTCTGATATCTCTACAAGCTCGTTCTTCTGACTCAAAGAACTCGACCAATAAAACAGCATGCTTCTTGAAAGCTTCTGCTACCTGACCAAGAGTTGGCTGAACAGGATCTACCGCAGCATCTGAATTTGGGTTCCTGGCATACTCTTCGAAAGCTTGCTGCAGATCAGCGAATAACCATGGTCTGCCGAGGCATCCTCTACCGACTACAACACCATTACAACCAGTCTCACGCATCATACGAATAGCATCACCTGCTGACCAGATGTCTCCATTACCTAGTACTTGAACATCACGCAGTTGATCTTTTAGCTCGTAAATGGAATTCCAGTCAGCGTTCCCTGAGTAATACTCAGAAGCAGTTCTAGCATGCAGTGCTACAGCAGCAACTCCAGCATCCCTTGCTGCTTTTCCTGCGTCCAAGAAAGTTAGATGCTCAGCATCAATACCTTTACGCATCTTGACCGTTACAGGAATATCTCCCGCCGCCTTTACAGCACTGTTCACAATCGCAGCAAATAGATCTTGCTTATAAGGAAGCGCCGCTCCACCACCTTTGCGAGTGACCTTGGGCACAGGACAACCGAAGTTGAGATCAATGTGGTCTGCTCTGTTTTCAGATACCAACATGGTTACTGCTTCAGAGATAGTCTTCGGGTCAACACCGTATAACTGAACAGAACGTATGTCTTCACTCTCATGATGACCGATGAGTCTCATCGACTCTTCGGTTCTTTCAACAAGTGCTCTAGAGGTAACCATCTCAGAAACGTAGAGTCCCCCACCATATTCACGACAGAGTCTTCTAAAAGCAGTGTTAGTGATTCCAGCCATTGGGGCTAATACAACAGGCGTGGCGATAGTGATATCGCCGTATTGAAGTGCTTGACCTGTTGTATTCACTTTAGGAATTAGATGAGTTTCTCAGCTAGGTAACCGCGAAGTTTGTCTAGCGAAACACGCTCCTGAGCCATAGTGTCTCGCTCACGAACAGTTACCGCTTGGTCTTCTAGTGAATCGAAGTCAACAGTTACACAGAATGGAGTTCCGATTTCATCTTGACGACGGTATCTTCTACCAATAGCTCCTGAATCATCGAAGTCAATGTTCCAGTAGCCACGAAGCTCTTGAGCCAGATTCTTAGCAACCGGAGAGAGATCTTCGTTTCTAGATAGCGGAAGAACAGCAACCTTCACCGGAGCTAGTCGATAGTCCAAACGAAGAACAGTTCTAATATCAACTCCGCCCTTGGTGTTTGGAGCTTCATCTTCTGCATAAGCATCAACAAGGAATGCCATTAGAGATCTAGTTAGACCAGCAGCTGGCTCAATAACGTAAGGGGTCCAACGCTCACCTAAACCTTGATCGAAGTAGGAAAGATCAATACCGGATTCACGAGAGTGAGTAGTTAGATCGAAATCACCACGGTTCGCAATACCTTCTAGTTCACCAAACTCTGATCCTTGGAAACCGAACTTGTATTCAATGTCAACAGTTCGCTTTGAGTAGTGAGATAGTTTTTCCTTCGGGTCCTTGTTGATTCCTAGATCGATGTACCAGTTCAGTCTCTGCTCAATCCAGTAATCGTGCCACTGCTCATCAGTGCCCGGCTCAACAAAGAATTCCATTTCCATCTGCTCGAATTCACGAGTTCTAAAAATAAAGTTTCCAGGAGTAATTTCGTTACGGAAAGACTTACCAATCTGACCAATACCAAATGGTGGCTTCATTCTGGCAGCTCCAAGAACGTTGTTGAAGTTCACGAAGATACCCTGAGCTGTTTCAGGTCTTAGGTAGTGAAGACCTGATTCATCTTCTACCGGACCTAGGTGTGTCTTTAGAAGACCATTGAATAGACGAGGTTCAGTCCAGACATCCTTAGTTCCACAGTTAGGGCAAGGAATCTCTGCCATAGATGCAGGAGCTCTGCCCTTCTTCTCTTCGAAGGCTTCTTCAAGGTGATCTGCTCTAAATCTCTTGTGACAAGATGTGCACTCAATTAGAGGGTCAGTGAACTCTTTCACGTGACCTGATGCTTCCCAAACCTTACGAGGAAGGATTACTGAGCTGTCTAAACCAACAATGTCTTCACGAGAGTTAACGATCGCTCGCCACCACTGACGTTTGATGTTTTCTTTGAGTTCTACTCCAAGTGGTCCGTAATCCCACGCTGAGCGTGTTCCACCGTAGATTTCACCCGCTGGAAAGACGAAACCACGTCTTTTGGCTAGTGAGATAACTGAGTCGAGGCGAGATGGGGCTGCCATTATTGCTCCCTTGGTAAGGCACCGTTGGCTGCGGTGCTTGAGAACTCAAGTTTACTTGCCCTTTGCCTTCTTCGGCTTATCTATTGCTCCACCAAATCTTCTATTCCGCTTGGAATACTGCTGAATCGCAGCCCAAAGGTCTTTTCTAGAGAAATCAGGCCATAGGACATCTAGGAACACGAACTCAGCATAGGCCGATTGCCAAAGCAAGAAGTTGCTAACCCTGGTCTCTCCGCTTGATCTAATAAACAGGTCAACATCAGGAAGATCCTTAGTTAGGAGATACTTCTGCATCTTCTTCTCGGTTAGAACACCGTTTAGCTTTCCAGACTTCGAGTCTTCAACTATCTGGTTGATGGCATCAACAATCTCAATGCGACTGCCATAGTTCACACACATAGTGAATGTCAGACCTTTATTCTTGGCTGTTTGTTTCTCTGCTACAAGAAGCTCGTCAATAACTGTTGGCCATAACTTAGGTCTTCTTCCTGCCCATTTGATTCTGACGTTCCAACCATCAAGTTGATCTCTTCTTCTACGAAGTACTTCTCTGTTGTAGTTCATGAGGAACTTCACTTCATCGGGAGATCTCTTCCAGTTCTCAGTAGAGAAAGCAAAAACGGTCAGGTACTTAACCCCTGCCTGAATCGCTCCTTCAATGACATCCATAAGAGCAGCTTCACCGGCACGGTGGCCTTCAACTCGTGTGAGCCCTCTAGCATTAGCCCAACGACCATTACCATCCATGACAATGGCTACGTGCTCAGGAACTGCTCCATCAAACTTGGGCAACTTCATGTTCTCTCCAAATGGTTAAAGG
>JBEDBW010000043.1:0-6025 GCA_041177045.1 Actinomycetota bacterium
GCGTACCAAACAATGTTCTTCATGCCAATGCGTCTAGATTCGATGAACATGAAAGGAACAGCAGCGAATGCGGTCACAAAAAGATCTAAAGCAAGAACTAAATCAACTTCAGAACCGAACCATGAGCTTAAGTAGTCCTGACCTTTGAGAATGGCAATTGTGTTGAAGTACCAAGCGGTGATTAAGCCAACTCCTGCAACTACGAAGTAGAAAACTGCTCTTTGATTCCTGTTAATGTTCTTCAAGTTGGATTTCTTCCCTAGGTAAATAATTTAGACTTGAGCAAATGAGACCTCTTAGCAATTTTGTCATTGCCCGCAGCAAACTTTCCCTCTTCGGCTTTATTGGCCTCATTTTGCTGTCCCTAATTGGTGGAGTTCAGGCATTCGGCAACCTTTCAGGTGGTGGCTATACCAACCCAGGCTCAGATTCAGCCAAGGTAGCTGACATCTTGGTAAAAGACTTCAAACTCAATGAACCAGAGGTTGTCCTAATTGCTGACATGGGGAGAAGTGTTGATGACCCTCAGTCAGCCAATATTGCTGGTCTTGTTACTAAAGCTCTAGAAGCCGTTGACGGGGTAGACAGCGTTAGCTCTTATTACTCATTAGGAAGCCCCTCAAGCCTTCGCTCAACCGATGGGAAGGCAACCTACTTCTTTGTTGAACTAGATCCAAAAGCTTCTATGACTGAAGTTTCCGGTGTTATTCAAGATGAGTTCACTGGAAAAAACTATGGGGCAACTCTTTATGTTGTTGGTGTTGGAGCTGTTACCAGTGAGGTAAATCACACTATTGAAGCAGACCTAATTAAGGCAGAGTCCATTGCTTTACCGTTGGTAATGCTTTTGATGATCTTTGTTTTTGGTTCTGTCGTTGCAGCTGGATTGCCGCTGATGATTGCGGTGCTAACAATTCTTGGTTCATTCTTCTTTATCTGGATCTCTTCCCTAATTACAGAAACTTCTACTTTCTCAGTGAATCTAGTTACTGGTTTAGGACTGGGGCTTGGTATTGACTATGCACTTCTAATGGTCAATCGCTACCGCGAACAACGTCAACAAAAACAAGACGTTGCCAAGGCAGTTGAGGTCACCATGATGACTGCAGGTAGAACTGTGTTCTTCTCTGGTCTAACTGTTGCTCTAGTAATGGTTGCCTTGAACTTCTTCCCCCAAACATTCCTAAAGTCATTCGCTATGGCTGGACTTGTATCAGTAGGGCTTGCAGTTGCAGCAGCTCTGATTGCCCTACCAGCAATGCTCAACATCTTGGGTGACAGATTAGAGAAGTGGCCACTATTCAAACATCGCCCTACTAAGGATGTTGGCTTCTGGTCAAAGCTTGCTGTATTTGTAATGAAGAGACCGGTAGCTATCATCGTTGTCTCCGTCATCGCCTTAGGTTCATTGGCATCACTAGGAACAGGTGTAAAGCTTGGGTTAATCGATGACCGCATCTTGCCACCAGATAACAGAGTTGTTGTTGCCTCTAATCAGATTCGTGACAGGTTCACAGGTTTTGAAGGCTCACCCGTTGAAATCATGGTTAAGTCTTCTAACCCAGAAGAAATTACGAGTTTTGCAACGAAACTTTCAAACCAAAAAGACATAGTGAGCGTTAGAACATCTGAAGGTGTTTTCGCAAAAATTGAGATGCCTGATGGCAGCGTCAGCGAAGGGATGCTAGTGCCAGGCACAGAGACTTTGTTCAAGTCTTACGAGGATGACACCTGGACTCGCATTGTTGTTATTGCTGAAGTTGAGCCTAGAAGCCCAGCTGGTGAAGAGATGACACTGAGCCTTAGAGACCAACCAAATAACTTCTCAGAGATTCTTATTGGTGGATCAGCTGCTTCCTATACGGACTCACTTCTTGGAATTACAAATAATCTTCCTTGGGCAGTGCTTTGGATTGTAATTACAACTTTGATTTTGCTTTTCCTTTTCACTGGATCACTAATACTTCCAATCAAGGCAGTCCTTCTAAACTTCTTATCTCTGTTTGCAACGCTAGGTTTCTTAGTTTGGGTATTCATGGATGGAAACCTAAAGTGGTTGCTTGGTGATTTTGCTACCCCTGGCACAATCGATTCTTCATCTCTAGTTTTAGTCGCAGTAATCGCGTTCGGTTTATCGATGGACTACGAGTTGTTCCTTCTCTCAAGGATTAAGGAACAACATGATCTAGGTCTAAACACTAGAGACTCAGTTGCACTTGGACTTCAGAGATCTGGTCGAATCATCACAACAGCTGCTTTAGTTCTTGCATTCTCCTTCGTTGCTTTCGCAACTAGCGGTGTGAGCATTATGAAGATGCTTGGACTTGGAATTGCATTCGCCGTATTGCTTGATGCAACAATCATTAGAGCTCTACTAGTTCCTGCTTTGATGAGACTCTTTGGAAATGCTAACTGGTATGCACCTAAGTGGATGCTGTGGATTCAGAAGAAGGTTGGCTTAGAGCACTAGTCGTCGCTCTTTAGATCTTTCTTTAGATGCTCTGCTAGTTTGCTGCTGAGTCTCAGATACTCCAGTAACTCTGCATCGGTAAAGACACTGAACAACTCAGACATCTTCTTCTCATGCTTAGGCATCATCTGCTTAGCCTGAGCCTCAGTCTTAGCTGTTACAGAAATCAGATAAACACGCTTGTCGTGGGGGCTGACCTGTCTAGTGACTAGACCTTCTTTTTCTAGAGAATCAACCAGTCTGGTGATGGCTCTAGGGGTGACATCCAGAAGTTCTGCAGCCTCGCCCATGGTCAAAGTCTTGTGTCTAACCAGAAGGGCAATAAGCATTAGCTGAGGAGCTGAGCCTTTCCAGCTCACATCTATGTTTCGTTCTAGCCAGCGAGAGAACAGGTGTCCGAGGCGAAGGGTAACTGCTCCTCCTAAAGGACCCCTCTTGTTCTTAGGGACCTTGTTTAGAGCATCAGCCTGACCCTCGAAGACTCTTTTGAGTTTCTCGGGTGGAGTGATACGTCCCTCTTTATCGCGCATAGGTTCTATTTTGCCTTACACACTGCCAACCAACCACACCCTAAGAGAACTTCAGGGTAACCTTTTGATTATGTTAATGTCAGACAGAGATATCAGAAGCCAGATTGAAGCAGGCCGTATCGGCCTAGACCCATTAGAGATGAGCTTGTTACAGCCATCCAGCATGGATGTGAGATTAGACAGGTTCTTCCGTCTATTCGACAATCACAAGTACGCATTCATCGATCCAGCAGTAGACCAGCCAGATCTAACTAGGTTGATTGAAGTTAGTGCCGATGAGCCATTCATCCTGCACCCAGGTGAATTTGTTCTTGGTTCAACCTATGAGTTTGTGACTCTGCCTGATGACATTGCAGCAAGACTAGAAGGTAAGAGCTCTCTAGGAAGACTAGGTCTACTAACCCATTCAACAGCAGGATTCGTTGACCCAGGATTCAAGGGTCACGTGACTCTAGAACTTTCCAACACAGCAACTCTGCCAATCAAGCTTTACCCAGGCATGAAGATTGGTCAGCTTTGTTTCTTCCAGCTATCAAGTGCATCTGAGACACCTTACGGTTCAGCTAAATACAACAGCAGATACCAAGGACAAAGAGGCCCAACAGCTTCACGTTCATTCCTAAACTTCTATCAAACAGATGTTGGTAATGAACCACTCGAACAAAAGGATTAAAAATAAAGAGGCCGTCCAAGTGGACGGCCTCTTAGTTTAAGTCTAGCTACTCGATGACTCTAGGTTCTGGGTGAACTCGGAGGAGAAGAACTAAACCAACAACTAATACCGCTGTTATTCCAATAATTCCGAAAAGAGTAGCGTTTTCAAATCCAGCGGCAGTTGCCGCTGTGAGTGACAATGCCCACATCAGAGGTGAAATAATTGAAGCTGCTTTTCCTGTTGTCTGGTAAAGCCCAAAAATTTCACCTTCGCGATTCAGTGGGGCAAACCTTGCCACGAATGTACGGCTAGATGCTTGGGCTGGGCCAACAAACAACGTTAGGGTCAATCCGAACACCCAGTAGGTGATTGATCCAAGTCCAGAGAAGATAAACACACAACTTCCTGCGAAGATCATTCCTATTAAGGAAATGACGATAACTTTCTTTGTGCCGATTCTTGAATCAAGTAATCCACCAATGAGTGCTCCAAGCCCGGCAACAATGTTTGCGGCAACTCCGTAAATGATTACACCGGTTGGGCTAAATCCGAACGCGATGGTTCCTAGAATGGCTCCATAGGTGAATATGCCCGCCAAACCATCTCGATAGATTGCGCTGGCGATTAGGAACTTCAGAGCATCTGGGTTTACCTTCCACAATTTTCCTATTTGCTTGAATAGTGCACGGTAGCTATCCAAAACGCTCTCACGCTTTTTGGAGAGCTCAGTTTTTGCAATTTCTGGAACGAAGAGAATCAGTGGAATCGTAAACACGACCATCCAAGCAGCGGCAAATAGGAAAATCACGCGGATGTTGAGAGCATCTTCTTCGTTTGGGTAAACAGGATGTCCTGGCAAGTAACAGAGCACGAGCGAGGTCATCAGAAGAATTATTCCGCCAACGTATCCAAGAGCCCAAGCCATTCCGGAAACCCGAGCCATGTTGCCTGAGTTTGTCACTTGCTTTAGCATCGCGTAGTAGCTAATGAATCCTGCTTCTTGAACAACGCTACCTATTGCGTATAGAGCCAGACCAAAAAGAAAAAACTCTGGCTTAGGTTCAACAAAATACGAAGCGATCATTATTGCCACGAGTAGCCCAGTATTTATCAAGAGCCACATCTTGCGTCGCCCTGAAGTGTCGGCCCGCCTTCCAAACACGGGAGCAGCTACTGCTACTACAAGACCGGCCGCAGCGCCGGCCCAACCAAGTTGGGTTGCAAGTAAGTCCACATCGCCAGAAGCTATAAAAGCCGCTCCAGTTATGTAAGTGGCAAAGATGAACGTTTGGAAAATGGTCGGATATGGTTGTTCGGCCCAGTCCCAGAGCATCCATGCCCAAGTGGCGTGTTTTGACATCGGCTTCGTTGATTTATTCATAGCCACTAGTTTGACGCGTGTCGGCACTTTGAAGATCTCTTTTTAGGCACTTTTTCACAACGATTAGCGTTCTGTTTGCCTTGAGCGAACTTGAGTCGACTCACATCAAGTTTTCAGGTTATTTGCTTGACATAATGATTGGGATTTGTGAAACTTGAGTCAACAAGGCTCAAGTTCGAGTTTTGAGACACAAAAGCTGCGGCCCAGTAAGGGCGGGCACTAATAAGGAGAACAACCGAGAACAACCACATGGCACGTGCAGTAGGTATTGACCTAGGTACAACAAACAGCGCAGTAAGCGTATTAGAAGGTGGAGAACCAACCGTTATTGCTAACGCTGAAGGTTTCCGCACAACCCCTTCGATCGTTGCATTCACAAAGGACGGCGAAGTGCTTGTCGGTGAAACCGCTAAGCGCCAGGCAGTAACAAACGTGGATCGCACCATTGCTTCGGTGAAGCGTCACATGGGTACCGCATGGAACTTTGATGTTGACGGTAAGAAATACACCGCCCAAGAACTATCAGCTCGTATCTTAGGAAAGCTTAAGAGAGATGCTGAGACCTATTTAGGTGAGCCAGTAACTGATGCAGTTATTACTGTTCCTGCTTACTTCAACGACGCGGAGCGTCAAGCAACTAAAGAAGCAGGTGAGATTGCTGGTCTTAACGTTCTAAGAATTATCAACGAGCCAACAGCTGCAGCTCTTGCTTACGGTCTTGATAAAGGTAAAGAAGATGAACTTATCTTGGTATTCGACCTTGGTGGTGGAACATTTGACGTTTCACTTCTAGAAGTTGGAAAAGATGATGGCTTCTCAACAATCCAGGTAAAAGCTACTTCAGGTGACAACCGCCTAGGTGGAGATGACTGGGACCAGAGACTTGTTGATCACTTGGTTAAGAAGTTCAAAGAGACAACTGGTGTTGATGTTGCTAAGGACAAGATTGCTCTTCAGCGTCTAAAGGAAGCAGCTGAGCAGGCTAAGAA
>JBEDBW010000044.1:0-5434 GCA_041177045.1 Actinomycetota bacterium
AAAGGTCTATCAAGACTTGTTCAAGAGAACTGTGATGCAATTCTTTCTATTCCAATTGCTAGAGACACCGAATCTCTAAACGCTGGTATCGCAGCATCAGTTGCTCTATACGAAGTATCAAAGGCAAGAATCAAGAACATCAAGTAAGAACTTAAAGAGAGATGCCCCGACCAATAGGCCGGGGCATCTTTCTTTAAACTACTTAGTCTTCTTAGCAGCTGGCTTTTTAGCTGCTGGCTTCTTGACTACTGGTTTAGCAGCAACCTTCTTAGCAGCAGGCTTTGCAGCAACCTTCTTGGTAGCGCTCTTAGCAGCAGGCTTAGCAGCTGCAGCCTTCTTCGCTGTTGCAGGAACGTCGTTGTTTAGACGAGCACCGCTCTTCACGTCGAATAGGTGGGTGATTCCGCCCTGAGGCTTTAGGAATACCTTGTCACCTGAACGAAGTGAGCTGATTGAACCAATACGTGCGATTACGTCAGTCTTCTTGCCTTCGATAACTGCTGAACCGTATAGGAATGCATCTGCACCTAGTTCTTCAATTACGTCAACTTCAACTGCGATACCGTCGCTCTTAGTGATAACTAGATCCTCTGGACGAAGACCAACAGTGACTGTCTTCTCCTTAGTCTTTGAAAGAACTGCAGAGTCAATCTTCAATGTTGAGTTACCGAACTTAACTCCACCAGCGGTGATGTTTAGTGTTAGTAGGTTCATCGCAGGTGAACCGATGAAGCCAGCAACGAATACGTTAGCTGGACGCTCATATAGTGCACGAGGGGTGTCAACCTGCTGAAGAACACCGTCCTTCAAAACTGCAACGCGGTCACCCATGGTCATAGCTTCGACCTGGTCGTGAGTAACGTAAACAGTTGTTACACCTAGACGACGCTGAAGTGAAGCAATCTGAGTTCTAGTTGCAACACGAAGCTTTGCATCAAGGTTTGATAGCGGCTCATCCATAAGGAATACTTCTGGCTTACGAACAATCGCACGACCCATAGCAACACGCTGTCTCTGACCACCAGAAAGAGCCTTTGGCTTACGGTCTAGGTATGGCTCAAGATCCAAAAGCTTCGCAGCTTCTAGAACACGAGCTGCACGCTCGTCCTTCTTAACACCGGCAATCTTTAGAGCGAAGCCCATGTTTTCTGCAACGGTCATGTGTGGGTAAAGAGCGTAGTTCTGGAAAACCATCGCAATGTCGCGGTCCTTTGGTGGAACCTGGGTTACGTCACGGTCACCAATCAAGATGCGACCTTCGTTGACCTCTTCAAGGCCAGCGAGCATACGTAGTGTTGTGGTCTTTCCACAACCTGATGGACCGACGAGAACTAGGAATTCTCCGTCCTTAACAGTCAACTGAACTTGGTCAACTGCTGGGCGAGTTCCGCCCGGGTAGATCCTGGTGGCTTTTTCAAAAGTCACTGATGCCATGGTATTACTCCTTCAGCGGCAGGAACGAGCCGCACGATCCGTAGTGAATTAGTGGTCTGAGCGGATGCTCAGGCTGTTCCTATTATTACATTGCCGAGGAGTCGTTTAGACTAGAAAACCTATGCTTTTGGGTATTTACCCAATTTGTCCAGATATAGCTAAAGGTGAATATATGAACCAGACTCCACGCCCAACTAGGTCAGAACAACGTGAACAAGCTAGAGCCAAGGCTCGTGAGCTCAGAGAAAAGAGAGCTCAAGGGGAGAAGCGCAAGCGCCTTCTAATCACTATTGGATCAGTCGTTGGTGGAGCAGCCGTAGTTGCTGGTGTAATCGCCGGTGGCTTCGTGGTTGCCAACACAACAAACACCAATGCTGAGAACGCTAAGAAGGTACCAGCAAACACCACTGATTTTGGCGGCATTATTTTAGGTAAGGGACTGCTTCCAACTACAACTGAAGAAGCTAAAAAGGGCAACCAGATTGTCATTTACCAGGACTACCAGTGCCCAATCTGTAAATACTTTGAAGAGCCAAACGCTACCCAGATCAAGTCTTGGGTTGATTCAGGTGAGGCAACCATTGAGTTCCACCCAATCTCATTCTTGGATGGACAATCTTTGAACGAGTACTCATCACGTTCAACTAACGCAGCTCTTTGTGTTGCTAACTCACAGCCTGGCAAGTTCTTTGATGTGAACACTGCTCTATACAATAACCAGCCTGAAGAAAACACTGCAGGTCCTAATGACACTAAGTTGAAGGAAACCCTAAGTGCTGCAGGAGTTGAGTTAACCTCAGAGATTACTAGTTGCATCGACCAGAAGCGCTATTCAAAATACATTGAGAATACAACCGCTGATGCATTTAGCAAGCCAGCTGTAACAGGCACAGAGGTTCCTGGTGGAACTCCATACGTTCTTGTAAACGGAAACCTTTACGACTGGGAAGGCAAGCTAGAGAACCTAGCTAACCCAGCTCGTTTCGCCCAGTTCTTTGAAACACACAAGAAGTAGGCAACAACTTTAGATAAGAAAAGTGGCCGACTCTAATGAGTCGGCCACTTTTTTCACAATTTTTGCAAAACAGCCGCCTAATCAACGCTAAACTTTTCTTCGGACCTTGTGTCCTAGCCGACCTGGCGCAATTGGTAGCGCATCGCACTTGTAATGCGAGGGTTAGGGGTTCGAGTCCCCTGGTCGGCCCCAGAAAACCTCCCGAAAGGGAGGTTTATCTGTTTAAGTTAGGCGTTTAGACCATTCAGTGCTGCATAAACCAAGAACGCTGGCCATACAACTGCCTTGAGTAGACCTAGTGCTCCAGCCCAGAAATCTGGTGCTGTTGAGACATAGAAAATGGCTGCTCCGATGAAGCCAAGGAAATAGGGGAAGCCCCAAGATCCTTTGTTGACTTCAACGTTGACGTTGCCCATCTTCTTCTTTACTTTTTTCTTAATCTTCTTTTTCAGCTTTTCGCCGTCGAATTCTTTCATGTTTCCAAGATACCAATGGAAGCTCTAGAAACTGGGATTGGAACTACTGCCCTTATTCTGCTTCGAATGTGATGCTTACCGAGTTGATGCAGAAGCGATCACCGGTCGGGGTCTGAGGAGCATCTTCAAAGACGTGTCCTAGGTGAGATCCACATGCTCGACATAGAACTTCAACCCTCTTCATGCCGTGACTGTTGTCTTCTCTAAGCTCAACAGCGTGGTCTTCTTTAGGTTCATAGAAGCTTGGCCAGCCACAGTGGGAATCAAACTTGGTGGTGCTTGTGAATAGCTCAGCACTGCAACCTCTGCAGCGAAAGGTGCCCTTTCGCTCTTCATTTAGAAGTTCACCTGTAAAGGCACGCTCAGTTCCTGCTTCACGTAGCACAAGGTATTCGAGATCAGTTAGTTCCTGACGCCATTGTTCTTCAGTCTTTTCAACTTTACGTTCGGTCATTATTTGCCTTCTTAGGTAAATCACAGGTTAGAAACCTAATATAGAACAGTTAGTTCAAAAACAGGGAGCGGCTAAATGCCTAAGTCAAAGAGTGCAGATGCAATTGATTTGCTCAAGCCAGACTACAAGCATGTTGGGAAGCACAGAGCCCGAAAGACATCTAAAGATCGATGGACTTCCTTCCTTGTTCTAACCATCGCCTCAGTAGTTCTAAGTGCTGGAGGGTATCTAGGCCTTCAATCAGCAGTCAGTGCTTTGACGACCCCAGCTCCAACCAAGAGCATTGTCAATGGAGTTGACCTGAGTACCCCAATCACTGTTATTGATGGCTCAGGAACTCGTAAGTTTGCAATGAGAATTGGGCAGCAGCTACAAAATGCCAAGCTTGTTGTCCCTTACTCAAGAACCCTGGACATTACCTTTCCTCAGACCTCGATCACCATCCAGAAAGAGGAGTACAGAGCTCTGGCCCTTAGAATCCAGCGGATTATTGGTGAATTGGACATTGTTTTGAACGCAGAAGCCAAATACCCGATCGAGGTAAGACTTGGCGTTGGCTTCGAAATTAAGGAATAAACCCCTCTATAACAGTCCTGTTATCTGCCCAATATTGACTTGCACAGATACACCAAAACAGCCCTAGACTAAAGGAAGTCGAAAAAGATTCGTTTGCTACAACACTCGGAATCAAACTTCAGGAGAAATCTTGAGGTGAGACTGCAGTGAAGGAAGTACCGGATCTGATTCAAAAAGTAATAGGAGCAATAAATGGCACAAGGAACCGTAAAGTGGTTCAACTCTGAAAAGGGTTTTGGATTCATCACACAGGACGGTGGAGCAGACGTATTCGTACACTTCTCAGCTATCCAGTCAGAAGGATACAAGGAGCTTAGAGAAAACCAGCGCGTTGAGTTCGAAGTAAAGAACGGCGACAAGGGCCCTCAGGCTGACAACGTACACGTTATCTAATAACAAGTTTCATAAATTAGAGCCATCCCTTTGGGGTGGCTCTAGTTCTTTAACCGCGAGACTTGCACTCAAGTCTTTTCAGTGCCAAAATGGATTAGCACTCACCTTAGGAGAGTGCTAACTATCCATTACTTATCCGTCCAGGAGGGCGTAACCCAACATGGCAAAAATAATTAGCTTTAACGAAGAGGCACGACGCGGTCTTGAGCGTGGCTTGAACATCCTTGCTGACACAGTTAAGGTCACCCTTGGCCCACGTGGTCGCAACGTAGTACTTGAAAAGAAGTACGGTGCACCGACTATCACCAACGATGGTGTTTCGATTGCTAAAGAAATTGAACTGGAAGATCCATTCGAAAGAATTGGTGCGGAACTAGTTAAAGAAGTAGCTAAGAAGACTGATGATGTTGCAGGAGATGGAACTACCACTGCAACAGTTCTAGCCCAGGCACTTGTTCGCGAAGGACTTCGCAACGTAGCAGCTGGTGCAGACCCAATCAGCTTGAAGCGTGGAATTGAAAAAGCTGTTGAAGCAGTTATCGCTCAGTTGTTTATTCAGGCAAAGCCTGTTTCAAGCAAAGAGCAGATTGCAGCAACTGCATCTATCTCAGCTGGTGACACCGTTATCGGTGAAATCATCGCTGACGCTATCGACAAGGTCGGTAACGAAGGTGTTGTAACAGTTGAAGAAGGAAACACTTTTGGTATTCAGCTAGAACTAACCGACGGTATGCGTTTCGACAAGGGTTACATCTCAGGTCTATTCGTAACTGACCCAGAGCGTCAGGAAGCAGTTCTAGAAGACGCACTTGTTCTTATTGCCAACAGCAAGATCTCTCAGGTTCCTGAGATTGTTCCAAGATGTTGAAGGACAGGCTCTTGCAACTCTAGTTCTGAACAAGATGCGTGGAACCTTCAAGTCTGTAGCTGTAAAAGCTCCAGGCTTTGGTGACCGTCGTAAGGCAATGTTGCAAGACATCGCAATCTTGACTGGTGCAACTGTTATCACAGAAGAACTAGGTCTAAAGCTTGAGAACGCAACTCTAGACATGCTAGGTACTGCTCGCAAGATTGTTATCACCAAGG
>JBEDBW010000045.1:0-7616 GCA_041177045.1 Actinomycetota bacterium
GGGCTGATGATGCCCGGGCAGTTTGGGCCGATGATGCGGGTCTTGTTGCCCTTCGAGCAGCTGTAAGCCCAGAAGCTCGCGCTGTCGTGAACCGGGATGCCCTCGGTGATAACAACGGCTAGGCCGATCTCGGCGTCGATTGCCTCGACAACCGCTGCCTTAGCGAAGGCCGGTGGCACGAAGATCACCGAAACGTTTGCGCCGGTTGCCGCCATTGCCTCGGCAACGCTCCCGAAAACCGGCAGCTGCTTGCCGTCGATCTCAACGGTTTCGCCAGCCTTGCGCGGGTTCACGCCACCGACGATGTTTGAGCCACCCTTGAGCATGCGAGCGGTGTGCTTCATGCCCTCAGAGCCGGTCATGCCCTGAACGATGATCTTTGAGTTTTCGTCTAGAAAAATAGCCATTTTGTTTGTCCTTCTAAATCTCTAGCGGTTCGCCAACTCGGCGGCCTTGTCGGCAGCTTCGTCCATGGTTTCAACGACGGTTACGAGCGGGTGGTTGCGCTCAGCAAGAATGCGGCGACCCTCGGCAACGTTGTTGCCGTCAAGTCGAACAACCAGTGGCTTAGATGCCGCTGAGCCAAGCTTCTCGAGTGCGCCGACGATACCGTTGGCAACCGCGTCACAGGCGGTGATGCCGCCGAAGACGTTCACGAAAACGCTCTTCACCTGCTCATCACCGAGGATCACGTCTAGACCGTTGGCCATAACCTCAGCCGAGGCACCGCCACCGATGTCGAGGAAGTTCGCTGGGCGAACTCCGCCGTGACGCTCTCCCGCGTATGCGACGACGTCGAGCGTCGACATCACGAGGCCGGCACCGTTACCGATGATTCCGACTTCGCCATCGAGCTTCACGTAGTTCAGATCCCAAGCCTTGGCCTTCGCCTCTAGCGGGTCGAGAACATCGCGTTCCATCTCTGCGCGCTCGTGACGGAACTCGGCGTTGTCGTCGAGGGTCACCTTGCCGTCGAGGGCGAGAATCTGGCCGTCCTTGGTTTCAACCAGCGGGTTGACCTCAACCAGGGTTGCGTCTTCTTTCACGAAGACTTCGTAAAGCTTTGCGATTACCGGGGCAACCTTGGCTGCGGTGGCGTCATCGAAGCCGCCCTGCTTGGCGATCGAGGTTGCCATGGCAAGGTCGATGCCCTTGACCGCGTCAACCGGCACCTTGGCCAAAGCCTCTGGGCGCTCCTCGGCTAGCTGCTCGATGTCCATGCCGCCCTCAACGCTGCAAAGCGCTAGGAACGTGCGGTTCGACCGGTCGAGAAGCACACTGAAGTAGTACTCCTTGTCGATTGATGCGCCCTGAGCAACCATGACTCGCTTCACGATGTGGCCCTTGATGTCTAGACCAAAGATCTTCTTCGAAAGCTCGGCAGCTTCTGCTGGCGAGTGGGCGACCTTTACGCCGCCTGCCTTGCCACGACCACCGGCTTTAACCTGGGCCTTGACGACGACTGTTCCGCCAATCTTTGCGGCTGCAGCCTCGACCTCTTCTGGGGTGTCTGCGACTAGGCCCTGTAGAACAGGGACTCCGTGAGCCTCGAACATGTCTCGGGCTTGATATTCAAATAAATCCACTTATGATTCCATTCACAAAAAGGGCACTGAAGAGCGTGCACCAAAGTCCAGTTTAGAGCCTCTCGATAGGTGCTACCCGCACCATCAAGCGCTTAGTGCCCACCTTCTCGAATCTAATCTCAGCAGTCTGTCTCGCACCCTCGCCAGTGGTCTCAATAACCGTTCCAACCCCAAAGGCATCGTGCTTGACCTTGTCCCCAACAGCAAGGATTAGCCCCTCATTGTTCCTGACGGTAGTGATGGCGTTGTCCCAGACCTTCTTCTCCCGAACCGGTCGGTCATAGCCACTACCCACAGCTCTAGGTTGGTACCTAGGGCTTTCTCTTTCAGCTCCTCTTTGATCAATTAGATCTGCAGGGATATCGAGCAAGAAGTTTGAAGGCATGGTTGAATTCAACTGACCGAACAGGGTTCTCTGCATGGCAATAGTTAGGTACAGCAATCTCATCGCTCTTGTTATTCCCACATAGAACAACCTGCGTTCTTCAGCTAAACCACCAACTTCTTCGAAGGAGCGCATGTGTGGAAGGGTTCCTTGCTCCAAGCCAGCGATGAAGACAACTGGGTACTCAAGACCTTTAGCTGTGTGCAGGGTCATCAGTGAAACCTGCCCTGAACCATCATCAATTTCATCTGCTGCTGCAGCCAAAGTAATCTCAGCTAAGTAGTCAGCCAGAGTAGCTTCAGGGTTCCTTAGTTGATACTCAACTACCTGACCTACAAGAGCATCGAGGTTTTCTACCCTTGCTTCATCCTGAGGGTCTCGACTCATCTCAAGCCCATAGCGATAGCCAGAACGAACAAGTGCTTCAATCAAAACATCGCTGATCTTTTCAGTATGTGACATCTGCTCTAGAGAATCTAGAAGGTTTGCAAACTTAGTAATTGCTTCAGTCAGCTTTGGGCCTAAACCAAGTTCAGTTGAATAAGAAAGTGCTTCTCGGAAGCTGATGCCATTCCTTCTTGCTAGTTCAGCAACTTTTAGCTCAGTCTTATCTCCTTAGAAACAGCGGTTAGGTAGGCAAGAGCATCTTTGATTTCTTTACGCTCATAGAACTTCAAACCACCAATAACTGCATACGGAACTCGCTGTGACTTCAGTTCCGCTTCAATGCTTGGAGTTAGAGCGTTAGTCCTATAAAGAATTGCCATTTGAGAATAAGCAACTCCATCGCCATGGTGTTCTTGAATCTGATCAACAATGAAGCCAGCTTCATGTCTTTCATCTACTGCTGTGAATTGAATAATCTTCTCGCCAGCTCCAGCATCAGTCCAAAGGTTCTTATCTGGTCTGTCGAAGTTCTTAGCAATAACAGCGTTCGCTGCAGAAAGAATGTTTTGTGTTGAACGATAGTTCTGCTCCAGCAGGATTGTGTGAGCACCTTGGAAGTCTTTGCTGAACTCTGAGATGTTTCTAATGTCAGCACCACGGAAGGCATAGATTGACTGGTCGCTGTCACCAACAACTGTTAGTGATGCTGGTCCTACTAGTTCTCCTGTTTTACCTTCAGGAAGTGCAAACTTAGGATCAATTGGTTTAGTCAATTCACGAATCAACGCGTACTGAGCATGGTTAGTGTCCTGGTACTCATCAACAAGAACATGTCTAAATTTACGTTGATAGTTAGCTGCCACCTCAGGGAATGCTCTGAGTAAGAAGACGGTCTCGCCGATGAGGTCATCAAAGTCAAAGGCGTTGTTTCTCTTCTTCTCTGCTTCATAGGCAAGGAATACTTCAGCAATGGCTTGAGACTTAGGGTTCTTGGTATCAATGTTGGCTGCGAAGTCTTCAGCAGTTTGTAGTTCGTTCTTAGCCTTGCTAATTACAGAAGCGACAACCTGAGCTTTTAGGCTGTCGATGTCGTGGCCACCTGACTTGATGAGCCTCTTGATTAGAGCTCTGGAATCGCCCGTGTCATAGACAGTGAAGTTTGAATCATGACCTAAGCGTTCTGCTTCTCTTCTAAGAATTTGAAGGCAAGCGGAGTGGAAGGTGCGGATCCACATTCCTTCTGGATCTCCCACCAGAAGCTTGATTCGGTCTCTCATCTCACTGGCTGCTTTATTAGTGAAGGTAATAGCCAGGATCTGAGATGGCCAGGCTTCTCTTTGCTCCAGTAGGTGCGCAATACGGTGAGTAAGCACCTTGGTCTTACCTGAACCTGCTCCAGCCACAATCAAAAGAGCCGGGCCTCTATAGAGGACGGCTTCAGCTTGTTGAGGGTTTAGACCTTCAAGGAGCTTTGACGGGTTGGTGGGTTCAATCCAAGACATGACTTAGTTATTTTAGGTTGCTCGACCGACAGATTAGCCACGCTCGGTCAACACACGCCGCAAAAGGTCTGGCTGGTCAGCGAATATGCCATCCACACCAGTTTGGATAAGTTCTTCGTAATAGGCCTCGATGGTGGTGGTAGCCTTTTCGGCTCTGGCTGTATAGACCCAAACTTTGAGCCCAAGAGCATGACAGGTTGGAACCCAAGGGTCGCTAGATAACAACATGTGGGTAGCAATTGAGAGGCCATCAAATTTGCCTGCCAACGCCTCAATATTGCAGTCAACCATTTTGGTTGAATCAATAGCTAAGAAGTACTCAGCTGCAATACCTGCCGCAACTAGATGTTGTTTAGCATCAAGCAAAATCTCTTCTTCAAAAGATTCAATGATGAGAATTACATCTTTGCCGACAACATTTGAAGCGACTATCTCATCCGTGGTGAGCTTGCCAATAGTTTCTGACAAAGCAGAAAGGTGAGATCCTCGCTTGAGCTCGACAACTAAAATCTTGTCCTGAATAAAGTCAGACTCAAGAATTTGCTTAAGAGTCGGTATTTGAAATTGGCCATCAAATTTGGCACTGCCGGGTCTTAGATCTGCAAGACGCTCATTTGCTCTAAGAGTCTTTATCTGCTCGTAAGTTAGATCTTCAGAGAACCAGTCTTGAAGACTTCTTCCTTCAACAACACCTTCTCTATAGAGAGATTTGAGTTCAGGGTGATTTGCTATGTCTGTTGTTCCACTCAATGCATTCTCATGGCGAATGATGAGAACATCATCTTTAGTGTTGATGACATCAAACTCAATGCCATCAGCTTTCATAGCTAGTCCAAGTTCAAACGCTTCAAGAGTGTTCTCTGGTCTATAACCGCTAGCTCCACGATGGGCAATGACTTTGGGGTGCAAGACTATTCCCACTCAATGGTGCCAGGCGGCTTACTGGTGATATCTAGAACTACTCTGTTTACTCCTGCTACCTCATTGGTAATGCGATTAGAGATCTTGGCAAGAAGGTCATAGGGAACTCTTGACCAGTCAGCTGTCATAGCATCTTCACTTGATACTGGACGAAGAACAATTGGGTGACCATAGCTTCTGCCATCTCCCTGAACTCCAACAGATCTAACATCAGCTAAAAGAACTACTGGACACTGCCAGATTTCACCATCAAGACCTGCAGCAGATAGTTCTGCTCTAACAATTGCATCTGCTGACCTAAGAAGATCTAGACGTTCTTTAGTAACTTCACCAACAATACGAATACCAAGACCAGGTCCTGGGAATGGCTGTCTGCCAACAATTTCCTTAGGTAGACCAAGCTCATAACCAATGGCTCTAACTTCATCCTTGAACAAGGTTCTAAGAGGCTCAACTAGTTCAAACTGGAGGTCTTCAGGAAGCCCACCTACGTTGTGGTGGCTCTTGATGCCTGCGGTAACACCACCACCTGATTCAACAACATCAGGATATAAAGTGCCTTGAACTAGAAACTTGATTGGTCTGTTATCTGCTTTTGACTCAGCAATCAGCTGGGCTTGAGCCTCTTCAAAGGATCTGATGAACTCTCTACCAATAATCTTTCGTTTGGTTTCAGGGTCAGTTACCCCTGCTAGTGCATCCAAGAACTTCTTCTCGGCATCAACAGTAATTAGTCGAACACCGGTTGAGGCAACATAGTCGCGCTCTACCTGTTCAACTTCTCCTTCACGCAATAACCCGTGGTTCACAAAGATACAGACAAGTTGGTCGCCAACTGCTTTGTGGACAAGAGCAGCAGCTACAGCTGAGTCAACTCCACCGGAAAGACCACAGATAACTCTGTCGTTACCAACTTGGTTTCTTATCTTTTCAACCTGCTGAGCAATAACGTTTTCGCTGTTCCAGTCAGAAGGAATACCTGCTGCATTATGTAAAAAGTTTTCCAAAACGTTCTGCCCAAATTGTGAATGCTTTACTTCTGGGTGCCACTGCACTCCATAGATCTTCTTTTCACTGTTAGCAAACGCTGCAACCGGAGTGGTAGCTGTAGAGGCAAGGACTTCAAAGCCTGCTGGCTCTTTCATAACCTGATCACCGTGGCTCATCCAGCAGATCTGCTCGCCTGGTTGACCTGCAAGGATTTCTCCGCCGGCAACTACTTTGAGTTCAGTTGCTCCATATTCACGAAGACCTGTCTTATCCACTCGACCCCCAAGAGCAGAAGCTAAAATCTGGAAGCCGTAGCAAATACCAAGAACAGGAATCCCTAGTTCCAAGATTGCTTTATCTAACTGTGGTGATGAAGGCTCATACACACTTGATGGTCCGCCAGAGAGAATTATGGCTAATGGATTCTTAGTCTTGACTTCTTCTGCTGTTACATTGTGATGAACTATCTCGCTAAAGACTCCTGCTTCACGAACTCTACGAGCAATGAGTTGGGCATACTGAGCACCGAAATCAACGACCAGGACAGGTCTGTTTTCAACTGATGAGTTAATGGCTAAGCACCTGTCTTTTCAAGCCCAAAGATCTGGACGAACTTAGCTTCGTATTTTTTCTCAATGAAGAAAGCAGATACTGGTACTACCCCACCCATGGCGATAATCAAGAAGTCTTGGAATTTCATGTTGGCTAATCTCCAGATGCGGAAATCAGCAAACAGATAAACGATGTATAGAATTCCGTGCACCTGTAATAGCAGCTTAGAGATGTCCACTCCAGAAACTGGAAGACCTGTGCCATCAACAGAGTCAGGCACTAGACCTATAAGACCTGCTGATCCACCTGACCAAATTAGTAGTCCAAAGAAGTATTTGAGCACCATCTCAACACCAACCAGGATCAGAAAGACTCCAGTGATTTTAGAGCTAACTCGATAAAAGTTCAGAGCTGAGGTTGCTTGTTCTTTGGGAATCATGTCCCTATTTTACTTGGGCTTTGAGCCCTATTCAGCCAGCAGAGCAGCCTGCTGCTTCTTATAGGCATCGGCGAGAAGCCTCCACCACATAAACACTGCGAACCCTGCAAAGACAGTCCACTCGATTGCATAGAAAGCACTTAGCCAGTTCACTTCGCTATCGGTCTTAGGCATTCCAATAGTCAGCTCTTGAACACCCTCAATCTGACTAAAGATGTTCTGATCTGTTAGAGCAAGGAAGCCTGTGTAGGTAGCAGATTCAGAGCCCTCATCTAATACATTGTTGATGAGCTGTGGCACAGACAAAGTCGAATACAGATCTTTACCGAGAGATTGAGTAGGAGCTTCGCTTGGTAAAAGCCTTCCTTCTATCGGCATGAATGCTTGAACTGTGAAGAGCTGCTTGATCTGAGCTAGAGCTTGTTTAGCTTCTTCTTCACCTTTTATAAAACCTGCCGCAATAAAGAGTTCTGCTTTTTCTGTGCGGGTTGGAACTACTACCCAGTAGCCAGTATCGCCATTTAGTTGAATTCGATTTGCTATCAAAAGAGCTCTACTTGGATTCAAAGTTATCTTTGTACTTACCTTAGTCAGAACAGTCTTTTCACCTTCAAGAGAAATCTCATTGAAAGTGAAAGGTGCGTTTGGTGTTGCAACTGTTTCTAGATCAACTACTTTAACTTCAGACCAGGCTTCATTAGATGCGCTCTCAATGAAGGTTCTGTTTATCTGCCACTGCGCTAACAAGGCGAAAGCAACTGCAAGTAGCAAACACAAAACTAGTGCGGTTATCCACCTAGCGGTTAGAGCAAGTTTGAGCATAGATTATGCGCCGTAAGGAGCAACTACTGTGT
>JBEDBW010000046.1:0-5172 GCA_041177045.1 Actinomycetota bacterium
GCAGGCTCGAAAGCCTGCCTTTAGTTGAAGAGCTTTACTTCTTTGCTACAACCTCAAGCTTTAGGGTTGCAACCATGTCTGAGTGCAGCTTTACAGTCGCCTCATAGGTTCCAGTGGTTCTGATTGGGGCGAAGAATGCCACTTTACGCTTGTCGATCTCGCCCAAACCAGCTGCTGCAACTGCTGCTGCTACGTCACCGGTCTTTACGGCACCGAACAAACGGCCACCAACACCAGCCTTTACAGCCAATCTGATAGTTGCTGCCTGGAGTGAGTCCTTGAATGCCTGAGCTTCTTCAACAGTTGCTAGAGCACGAGCTTCACGACCAGCTTTGATCTGGGCAACCTGCTTCTCGCCACCCTTGCTCCACATAACTGCGAAACCACGAGGTAGTAGGTAGTTGCGAGCGTAACCGTTCTTAACTTCTACTACGTCTCCGGCTGAGCCAAGACCTGATACTTCATTAGTCAAAATAATTTTAGACATTTCGATTCCTCCTAGCGGCCTGCGCCTGCGTAAGGCATAAGTGCTACCTCACGTGCGTTCTTGACTGCTTTAGCGATTAGACGCTGTTCCTGAACTGAAACACCGGTGATGCGGCGTGAACGAATCTTGCCGCGGTCTGACACGAACTTACGCAAGGTTGCGATGTCCTTGTAGTCAATAACTCCAACCTTGATTGGCTTCGGTGGTGCAAGCTTCAGGTTCTTTGCATTGCGAGAGCCCTTTTTGACTCTGTCGCTGTTGATCTTTGCTGCCATTTTGTTCTCCTATGAATTCTTAGAAAGGGGTGCTGTCGCCAGCGGCAAAGCCGCCATCGCTAACACCTGGGTTAGACCACGCGTCTGCGGCTGAGCCTGCAGCTGCTGGAGCTGCGGTTGCCTGAGGTGCGTTGTTCCATGGATTTGCGTCAATTGGAGCCTGACCATCACGTGAGCGTCTGGTTACAGATGCTGTTGCATACTTCAGTGATGGGCCAACTTCATCGATGTCAAGTTCGATTGAGGCACGAGCTTCACCGCTAGCTGCTTGGTAAGCAGTAGCTGGCTTTAGTCGACCTGTAACGATCAAGCGAGTTCCCTTGGTTAGAGACTGACCGATGTTCTCGGCTAGTTCACGCCATGCGGTGCACTTGACCCAAACAGTGTCGCCATCTACCCAGGTGTTGGTTTCTCTGTTGTAGGTACGAGGAGTTGAAGCCACGTTTAGGTTTACAACAGCGATTCCGCCTGCTACATGGCGAATCTCTGGATCGTTGGCTAGGTTGCCAACAACAGTGATAGTAAGTTCACCAGCCATGAGGATTACTCCGCTGACTTCGCAGCAACAGCCTTCTTGGCACGAGCTGGCTTATCTTCGCTAGCTTTTACCTCTGGGACTACTACTGGATTGATTCTGAATACAGCATCTTCAGCACGCAAAACCTTGGTGCGAACAACTGCTTCTGACAGTGATAGTTGACGGTCCAACTCGAGAACTTCAGCTGGCATACAGGTCAAGTACAGAACGGCGTAGATACCTTCAGTTTTCTTGTTGATTTCGTATGCGAAACGACGACGGCCCCAAATATCAACGCTGTCAACGGTGCCTCCACCGTTGCGAATTACGTTGAGGAATTTATCAAGGCTGGTACCGACGGTACGCTCTTCGATGTCTGAGTCTAGAATGACCATGACTTCGTATTTATGCATGACTAACCCACCTCCTCTGGACTAGAACGGCCACGGCGTTTCCGTGACAGGAGGGTAAATGCAATTGCTGCCCAACAGAAAAGCACAGGGTCTTTTCAGGACAACTTCACTACTCTACCTTGATTGCCACCAGCTAAGCAAGCGAATCTTTGCTTCTTCATATTCAAGTGGCCCCTCATCCAAGCGAAGCTCGAGCATGTATTTATAAGCCGCTCCAACCTCAGGGCTTGGCTTCAAATCTAGGATCTCCATGATCTGTTCACCGGATAGATCAGGCCTAATCGCATTGAGTTGCTCTTGCTCGGATAGAACAGCAATTCTCTGCTCTAAATCGTCGTAGGCATGAGACAAACGATCTGCTTTTTTCTGGTTACGGGTAGTGACATCTGCTCTAGTTAGGACATGCAGTCTAGTTAGCTGATCACCGGCATCTCGGGCATATCTTCTAATTGCTGAATCACTCCACGCCTGGTCACTATAACCAAAGAACCTAAGGTGTAATTCGATAAGTCTTGACACAGCCTTGATGGTGTCATTGTCGTATCTCAGAGCTCTAAGTCTCTTGGCGGCCAACTTTGCTCCAACAACATCGTGGTGATGGAAGGTAACTCCCCCTCCAGTTTCAAGCTTTCTAGTTAGAGGCTTACCAATATCGTGCATAAGAGCAGCAAGTCTAAGAATTAGATCTTTCTCTAAGTTGTATTCAGCCTCATAACTAATTGCTTGCTCTAGAACAGTCAGGGTATGTTCATAGACATCTTTATGGTGATGGTGCTCGTCTATCTCTAGTTTCAGCGAAGGAAGTTCAGGGAAGACGATGTCGGCTATGCCTGAATCAACCAGAACCTCTAAACCTTCTCGAGGGTTAGGTCCAAGGATTAGTTTGGAAATTTCAACCTGAATACGCTCAGCAGAGACAATCTCAATGCGATCTGCCATATCCTTCATGGCTTTGAAGGTGTCTTCATGAACCATGAACCCAAGTTGAGAAGCGAATCTTGCCGCTCTCATAATTCTCAATGGATCATCGGAGAAGCTGTCTTCTGGTTTGCCAGGGGTTCTGATTACTCCATCAATTAGGTCAGAGAGACCATTGAATGGATCTACGAATACTCCGTCAGGCAATCTAAGAGCCATCGAGTTGACTGTGAAGTCTCTTCTAAATAGGTCATCTTCTAGATTGTTGCCGAAGGCAACAACGGGCTTTCTAGAATCGGGGTCATAAGAGTCCGCTCTGTAAGTAGTGATTTCTACTGTGTCATCACCGATGCGGGCACCGATGGTGCCAAACTCACGACCAACATCCCATTGGGCATCAACGTGCCCTTTTAGTACTTCAAGAATCTGATCTGGACTAGCTGAGGTAGTGAAATCTAGGTCATTAGTGACTCTGCCTAAGAAGGCATCTCTTACTGGTCCGCCCACCAGGGCTAATTCAAAGCCTGAAGCGCTGAATAGTGTGCCGAGTTTGCTAAGTAGCGGAGTCTTGGAAGTCCGCTGTAAATTTGCAAGCGCCTCGGCAACAGTTCGCATGGTTTTAAGTATGCCCAACAAATGCCTCCGCGTTAGGCTAAAGCAATGAACTCTCGACAGAAACCTCGTGTCGAGGAGACTTCAGCCGGGGGGTTTGTTCTAGCCGCTGATGGGTCTCCCCGGATTGCCGTCATCGGCAGAAGAAACCGTGGAGGTCGCATTGACTGGTGTGTGCCTAAGGGACATCTAGAAGGAGCAGAGACTGCTGAGCAAGCAGCTCTTCGAGAAGTCGAAGAAGAGACTGGGCTTCAGGCCACAATCATTGAGTCCCTAGGTTCTATTCACTACGAATTCTCAACACCAACGTCAATCATTGCTAAGACTGTTCATCACTTCCTAATGAAGCAGAACGGTGGAGATCTAACCATTGAGAATGATCCAGATAGAGAAGCAGTCGACATTCGCTGGGTCAACATCGACCTACTTCATGCAGAACTCACTCATGAGAATGAAAGACGTCTAGCTCTAATTGTTCAAGAGTGGGTTGCTAATCAATGAGGACTTTAGGCAAAGCTTTAGTATCGGCACTTTTGGTTCTGCTAACCATCGCCACCCCAGTTAACGCAGCCTTACCCCCAGCTCAAGTTTTTGTGGTTTCAGGATCTGATATCAACATAGTTTCACGTGAGTCAAAGATCCCAGTGTCTGTTCAAAACAACTATGACCGTCAAGTAAAAGTTCGTGTTCACACTTCTTCTCCTGATCCTGCAGTTAGCGCTGAAAAGTTTGTGACACTAACAATCCCAGCTAACTCAAGAAAAGATGCTTTGATTCCAATCAGCATTCTCTCTGGTGGCGAATACAAACTAAACGTTTGGTTGACAACTTTTACTGACATCAGAATTGGCCAAACAGTTTCAATGAAGCTAACTGTGAATCCTGATATTGAAGTGGTGATCATCGTTGTCTTCGGATCAATCATTGCCATCTTGCTAGGCCTCGGTGTTTTGAGAATGGCTAGACGAAGTAAATCAGAGGTTTCCGAATGAGCATCCTACGTTCATCACTGATCATGGCTAGCGGAACAGTCATGTCTAGATTCTTAGGTATTCTTCGTGCAATTCTTTTAGCCGCAACAATTGGTGTTACAACCAATGCTGCCGATGCTTTTGGAGTTGCCAACCAACTCCCGAATAACGTCTACGCGATCATTGTCGGTGGTGTTCTGAATGCAGTTCTAGTTCCTCAGATTGTCAGAGCTAGAACACACCTGGATGGTGGCAATGCATACATTGATCGGTTACTAACAATTGCCATTGTTACCTTCGGTTCCATAACTGTTCTAACAACGGTTAGTGCTCCACTACTTGTTTCTCTCTACACAAGTGGTTGGGATGCAGACCAACTAGCTTTAGCAACTGCCTTTGCTTACTGGTGTTTACCGCAACTGTTCTTCTATGGTCTCTACTCTCTCTTGGGTGAAGTACTAAATGCCAAGAGTAAGTTCGGACCTTATATGTGGGCACCTGTGCTGAATAACATTGTTGCCATCATTGGTATGGGTGCTTTCGTATGGCAGTTTGGTTTTGACCCAACCGGTCAGCGAAGTGTTGCTGATTGGACCCAGCAACAGATCTCTTGGCTAGCAGGATCAGCAACGCTAGGTGTTGCATCTCAAGCCCTTATCCTCTTGGTGTTCTGGAAGAAGATGGGTCTTGTTTTCAAGTTCAACTTCTCCTGGCGTGGAGTAGGTCTCGGACCTGCGATGAAAGCAGCTTCATGGACTCTAGGCATGCTTATCGTTACTCAAATTGGTGGCATAGTTCAGACAGCTGTTGCATCTAGCTCTATTCAAGGTCGAGATCAACTTGTTGATAGCAATGTAGCAATTGCATCGGTAGCAGCCATGAGTATTGCCTGGCTTATCTTTATGCTTCCTCACTCTGTTGCAACAGTTTCAATAGCAACTGCTTACTTCACCAGAATGTCCGAGCACGCAATGGACAA